>JAAFHD010000087.1:7418-10730 GCA_013298245.1 Alphaproteobacteria bacterium | reverse complement strand
GGGCCGCTGTCGAGCATGAAATACAACAGATCGGGGCCGAGCGCGCCCAGGCACGCATAGCGGTGGCGCAGCACCATGGCGGCATCGCCGGCGGCCAGTGGTTCGGCCTGCACCCCGCCCAGCGCCGCGGCCAGGCCGGGGTCATTCGCAAGCAAGCGCAATGCCGCGATATGGGTGCCGGGATGGGGCATGGCGCGTTCCTTCTGGCCCCGGGGCCTGGACAGCCGGGCGCGCCCGGCGCGCGACCGGCCCTTGGCAGGCATCGGGGTGTTGCGGCGCGGTGGGGGCCGCCGCGCCTGATAGAACGCTATGCCGTGATCAGGTGCTGCTACCAGTCAACTCCCGGTGAGGGCGCCCTACCCCGCGCGTTCCAGCACCGAGACATAATTCGCGACCGCAGCGCCGCCCATGTTGAACACGCCGGCCAGATCGGCCTTGGGCAATTGCATCGCACCCGCTTCGCCACACAGCTGCATGGCGGCGATGGCGTGCATGGACACGCCCGTGGCGCCGATCGGGTGGCCCTTGGCCTTCAGCCCGCCGGAGCGGTTGATGGGCAGGCGGCCATCCTTGGCGGTCCAGCCTTCGAGTGCGGCGCGGCCGCCCTGCCCTTCGGGGGCCAGGCCCATGGCTTCCACGGCCAGAAGTTCGGCGATGGTGAAGCAGTCATGCACCTCGGCGAAGGAGAGGTCTGACAGGGTGGCGCCGGCATCCGCCAGGGCGCGGGACCAGGCCTCGCGCGGGCCTTCGAAGCGGATGATGTCGCGGCTGGCGATGGGCAGGAAATCCTGCACATGGGCGGTGGCGCGGAAGCGCACGGCGCGGCGGGCGGATGCTGCGACATCGGCCGATGCGATGACGAGGGCAGCGGCACCGTCGGAGACCAGGGAGCAGTCGGTGCGCTTGAGCGGCGGTGCGACGAAGGGGTTTTTTTCGCTCTCGGCGCGGCAGAAGGCGTAGCCCAGATCCTTGCGCATCTGCGCCCACTGGTTGTCCACGCCATTCGCGTGGTTCTTGGCGGCGATGGTGGCCAGCGCGTCGGACTGGTCGCCATGGCGCTGGAAATAGGCCTCCGCGATGCGGGCGAAGACGCCGGCGAAACCGCCCTGGATGCCGGCTTCGGTCTTCAGGTAGCTGGCCTTCAGCAGGTTTTCGCCGACCTGCGGGCCGGGGGTTGAGGTCATCTTTTCTGCGCCCACCACCAGGGCCACGCGGCCGCGCCCGGCCTTGATGAAATCCAGCGCGCCGTGGATGGCGGCGGACCCGGTCGCGCAGGCGTTTTCGTAGCGCGTCATCGGGCGGAAGCGCAGTTCCGGCAGGTGCTGCAACACCAGGCTGGCTGGGAAATCCTGGGGCGCGAAGCCGGCGTTGAAGGTGCCGAGGAAGGCGCCATCCACATCGGTGGGGGCGATGCCGGCATCCTCGATCGCCTGGCGGGCGACCAGGCCGATCAGCGCCTCCGCGTCGGGCGCGTCTTCGAGCTTGCCGAAACGGCTGTGCGACCAGCCGATGATGCAGGGTTCGGTCATGGGGTGTCCTCCGTGCGGGTGACAATACCCGATCGGCGTCAGAATGGGTAAGGGCGCGGCCCCATCTGCACGGTGATCCAGCGCAATTCGGTGAAGGCATCGATGGCGGCGCGGCCGCCGAAACGGCCATAGCCGCTGGCCTTCATTCCGCCGAAGGGCATTTGCGCCTCGTCATGCACGGTGGGCGCGTTGATGTGGCAGATGCCGGATTCGATGCGCTTGGCCACGCCCAATGCGCGCGCGATATCGCGGGAGAAGACGGCGGCCGACAGCCCGTATTCGGTGTCGTTGGCGACGCGGATGGCTTCCTCGTCGCCATTCACGCGCACCACCGTCACCATCGGGCCGAAGCTTTCTTCGCCATAGGCGCGCATGGCGGGGGTGACGTGGTCGAGGATGGTGGCGGGCATGATGGTGCCCTTCGTGGCGCCACCGGCGGCGAGCGTGGCACCCTTCGCGGTCGCGTCGTTGATCAGCGCACGCACCTTCTCGGCCGCCGTATCGCTGACCATGGCACCCAGCACGACATTGCCCGAACGCGGATCGCCTACCGGCAGCGACTGCGCCTTGGCCGCGAATTTTTCGACGAAGGCATCGGCCACCTTTGCGTCCACGACGATGCGTTCGGTGGACATGCAGATCTGGCCCTGGTTCATGAAGGAACCGAAGGCGGCGGCCTTCACCGCTTCGTCCAGGTCGGCATCGTCCAGAATGACCAACGGCGCCTTGCCGCCCAGTTCCAGCAGCACGGGCTTCAGGTAGCGCGCCGCGGTCTCGGCAATGATGCGGCCGACATGCGTGCTGCCGGTGAAATTGATGCGCTTGACGGCGCGATGCGCGATCAACGCCTCGACCACCTTCGCCGCATCGGCCGGCGCGTTGGTGACCACGTTCACCACACCTGGCGCGAAGCCCGCATCGCGCAGCACCTGGCCGATCAGCGCATGCGTGCCGGGGCAGGTCTCGGACGCCTTCAGCACCACCGTGTTGCCGCAGGCGAGCGGCATGGCGATCGCGCGCACGCCCAGGATCACCGGCGCATTCCACGGCGCGATACCCAGGCACACCCCGGCCGGCTGGCGCATCGCCATGGCCAGGTTGTTGGGCTTGTCGGAGGGGATGATGTCGCCGGTGATTTGCGTGGTCATGGCGGCCGCTTCGCGCAGCATGCCGGCGGCGAGAGTGACGTTGAACATGGCCCAGCCCTTGGTGCTGCCGGTCTCGGTCATCATCAGGGCCGCGAAATTGTCGGCGCGTTGCAGCATCAGATCAGCCGCAGCGTTGAGCTTGGCGCGGCGTTCATTGGGGCCGGTGTTGGACCAGGCGGGGAAGGCGGCCTGCGCGGCATCGGCAGCGGCCACCGCATCGCCCACGGTGGCGGCGGCGGCGCGGGTGGCGATGTCGCCGGTGATGGGGTCGGCGCGGTCGAAGGTGCGGCCATCGGCGGCGCCCAGATCGCGCGAGGCGATCATCAGGTTCACGTGGTTCATGGCGGTGTGCTCCAGGCGCGGGGGTTCGGTGGGTGTGGGCGCGGCGCCGCCGAGATAGGCGGCGGCGACGGCGGGGTCGGCGGCGAGTATCGCGGCATCGCCCTGGCCGACAATGTGGCCATTGGCGATGAGGTAGGCGCGGTCGGCGAGCTTGAGGCAGCGGCGCGCATTCTGCTCCACGATCAGGATCGCGGTGCCTTGGGCTTTGATGCGCGCCAGCGCCTTGAACAGCTCGCCGGTCATCAAGGGCGAGAGGCCGAGCGAGGGTTCGTCCAGCATGAGCAGATCGGGGC
>JAAFHD010000087.1:0-7408 GCA_013298245.1 Alphaproteobacteria bacterium | reverse complement strand
GGGCGCGACATCAGCGCGCGGCCGATCGCCACCATCTGCTGCTCGCCGCCAGACATGGTGCGGACCTGTTGCGTGAGGCGTTCTGAAAGGCGCGGGAAGAGGGCGAGCACGGCGTCCAGCGTTGCGGCTTCGCGGCCGCGCGCGCGGCGGGGGAAGGCGCCGAGGGAGAGGTTCTCGCGCACGGTGAGTTCGCCGAAAATGCCGCGGCCTTCGGGGACGAGGGCGATGCCGCGTTCGACGATGTCATTGGCAGGGCGGCCGGTGATGTCGGCGCCGGAAAAACGCACGCGGCCGGCGGCAGGGATCATGCCGCCGAGGGCCTTGAGCAGCGTCGTCTTGCCCGCGCCGTTGGCGCCGAGAATGGCGACGGTTTCGCCCGCGGCGACATGCAGCGCGACGTCGTCCAGCGCGCGATGCGCGCCGTAGCCGGCGGAGAGTGCGGTGACCTCAAGCATCATCGTCACCGAGGTAAGCTGCGATGACGGCGGGGTCGGAGAGCGCGGCGTCGGGCGTGCCTTCGGCGATGCGTTGGCCGGCGTTCATCACCACGATGCGGCCGCAGAGGGCGCGGATCGCGCTCATCACGTGTTCGACCATGATGATGGTGACGCCGTCGGCGGCGATGCTGCGGATCAGCGCGATGCCCTCTTCGAGTTCAGTGGGGTTGAGGCCGGCGAGCCATTCATCGAGCAGGAGGAGGCGCGGTTGGGCGGCGAGTGCGCGCGCGAGTTCCAGGCGCTTCTGGTCGATATAGGTGAGCTTGCCGGCGGGTTCGGCCCCGCGGCCTTCGAGGCCGATGCGCGCGAGCAGGGCAGGCGCGCGGCGCATCGCTTCCGCGGGCGCGCAGGGGGCGGCGCCGAAGATGGCGCCGACCGCGACATTCTCCGCGATGCTCATGCTGGCCATGACGCGCACGAGCTGGAAGGTGCGCGCGATGCCGGCGCGGGCGATACTGTGCGGCGCGCTGCGCGCGATGTCGCGGCCGGCGAAAATGACGCGGCCCGAATCAGCGCGCAGATTGCCGGTGATGAGGTTGAGCGCGGTGGTCTTGCCCGAGCCGTTGGGGCCGACCAGGCCGAGCACCTGGCCGGGTTCGACCGCGAAGGACAGGCCATCCACGGCACGCAGACCGCCGAAGCTGCGCGAGAGGTTTTCCAGCGTCAGCAGGCTCACCGGCGTTTCTCCAGGAGGCCTGCGACGCCGCGCGGCACCAGGTAGACCACGGCCAGGAAGACGGCGCCGAGCAGGATGGAGAAGTGGTTCGGGAAATTCGCCTGTAGCAGTTCGAACAGGATCGCCAGCGGCACTACGCCGAGCACCGGGCCGTAGAGACGCGCGGCGCCGCCCAGTAGTGCCATGATCAGCACCTGGAAGCTGATGATCGGGTTGAAGGCGATGGTCGCGTCGATATAGGTCCAGCGCGGCGCCATGATGCAGCCGACCACGGACATGACGCTGGCGGAAAGCGAGAAGAGCAGCACCTTCGCGCGCGTGACGTCGATGCCGGCGTGGCGGGCGACGGTTTCGTCCTCGCCGATCGCGCGCAAGGCCCAGCCGAGGCGCGAGCGCTGCACCCACCAGCCCAATGCGAAGACCGCGACGCAGGCGGCGATCAGCATGAAGTAGATGTCGGTGGGGGAGACGGGGACGAAGACGAAGCGGCCGACCGTGCCGCCGAATTTGGCTTCCGCCCAGGTGACGAGTTGGCGGATGAGTTCCGCCAAGCCGAAGGTGAAGATGACGAAGTAGACGCCGGAAAGGCGCAGGGTTGAAAGGCCGACGATGGCGGCGACGACGGCGCCGATCACAGCTGCGGAGAGGTAGACCATGGGCAGCGGCATCGCCTCGCCCAGGAAGGCCATGGTGTAGGCGCCGAGGCCGAAGAAGGCCGCGGTGGCGAGCGAGACATAGCGCGTGGGGCCGGAGAACAAGGCCCAGGCGGTGGCGAGTGCCGTGTACATCAGGATGTTGATCAGCAGCGATTGCCAGAACGGGCCGAGATGCGGTTGCACCAGGGCAAACGCGCCGGCGATGGCGGCGACGGCTGCCAGGAAGATGGGCGAGTTCATCGCGCGCGCTTCCCGAACAGGCCCGCTGGGCGCCACAGCAGAATGGCCAGGAACAGCGCGAAATTCACCGCCATGGTCAGACCGGAATCGAGGAAGCCGGCGGAGAGTGCTTCGGCCAGGCCCAGGATCAACCCGGCGGCCAGCGCGCCCAGCACATTCCCCACGCCGCCCATGATGACGATGATCAGCGCCTTCATGGTGAAGACCACGCCCATGCTGGCGTTGAAGGTGAAGAACATGGAGACCAGCACGCCGGATGCCGCGACCAACGCGCCACCCAACGCGAAGGCGAAGGCGGCGTAGCGCGCGGTGTCGATGCCGACGAGGCGTGCGGAGGCCGGGTTGACTGCGACCGCGCGCACCGCGGTGCCCATGCGCGTCTTCATCAGCAGCAGGTAGAGTGCCAACGCGATGGCGAGTGCGATGCCGGCCGCCAACAGGCGATTCAGCGCCACCGCGCTGCCCAGGATTTGCACCGGCACCGCCAGATACGAGTACGAGAAATAGGTGCCGCCGAAGATCACCAGCAGCACGCCCTGCACCACGAATAACAGGCCGAAGGTGGCCAGGATGCTGTCCACTTCCAGCGCGCCGGCGTCAGGCGCGCGCTTCACCAGCGGCGTCATGAAGATGGCGTAGACCAGCCAGTTGATGACGAAGCTGGCGGGCATCGCGACGGCCAATGCGATGATCGGATTCACGCCGCTGACGGTGAACAGCACATAGGCCGCGAAACAGGCGGCGATGGTGAATTCTCCATAGGCCAGGTTCATGATGCGCGCGACGCCGTATTGCAGGGTGAGACCCATCGCGATCAGCGCGTAGATCCCACCCAGCACGAGGCCGGACAAAACGACGTCGACGATGAACATCTACGCAGGGCGCCAGGCGGGCTTCGGGAACTGCACCGGCGTCAAGGTGCCAGCGCCGCCCACCGCGACGAAGTTCTCGCCCTGCCACTGCCCAACCCAAGGCTGCGCGATGCGCTGGTTGTTCTCCATGCGGATGCTGCCGACAATCGTGTCGAAGGTGCCGCTGCCGATCGCGCGGATCAGCGCCGCGCGGTCAGTGCCGACCTGCGCGATGGCCTGTTCCAGAACCTCCAGCGACGCATAGGTGACGGGGGATGCCCAGCCATCCGGCGGGCGGCCCACAACCTGCGTGTGGCGCGCCACATAGTCGCGAATGCGCGGGCTGCTGATATCCACGCCGCCAATGCCCATCACGCCCTCCGCATTCGCCGCGAAGCGCTGGCGGAACAGCGGGAAGGCCGTGCCGACGGCGGTGTAGAAGACGCGCGGATTGAAGTTCGCGATGCGCGCCTGTTCGGTGATGGCCAGCGTGTCGGGCGGGTAGGAGAAGGCGATGAAAATTTCGGGGTTGGCGCGCGCGGCCTCGGCCAGCAGCGGCGCCAGATCCTGTTGGCCCAGCGGGTATTGGCGGTCCATCACGATGCGGAAACCGGCGCGGTTCAGCGCGGCGCGGCCGGCATTGACGAGCTCGATGCCGAACTGGTCCTGCACCGAGGCCAGCGCGACGGTGTTGCCCAGGCCCTGACCGCGTTGCAGGCCTTGCAAGGTGGTGACCAGCGCCTCGGATGCGGCCGAGGAACGGCCCAGGAAGAAGAAGGCGTTGGGCCAGCGCTGCACCAATTCGGGGATGCGCTCGGTGACCGATGTCACGGCCAGATGCGGATGCCCGCCGCGGTTCAGCACCGCGCCCACGGCCAGGTTCAGGCCGGTGCCCCAGGGCGGCAGCACGAAATCCACGCGGTCCTGGTTGATCAGGCGGTCCACATTGCGCACCGCTTCTTCGGACTGGCTGCGGTCGTCGTATTCCACCACTTCGATCTGGCGACGCGCGCCACCTGGCACGCGCAGGCCACCGGCCTCATTCACCGTGCGCACCCAGAGCTGGTAGTTGGGCAGCGTGGTGACATTGGCGCCACCGGCATTCGGCCCGGTGCGACTGATAGAATAGCCGATGCGGATCGGCCCGGTTTGCGCATGCGCGGTGCTGATGATGGCGGCGCTGGCGATACCGCCAAGGGCGGCGCGGCGTGTCGTGTTCATGGCGTTTCCCCTTATTCTTCGATGCGGATATTGGCTTGGCGGATGACCGGTTCCCACAGCGCGGCTTCGGCGCGCATGGCGGCGGCGAGCGCTTCGGGCGTGCTGCCCACGGGTGTCGCGCCCAGGTCCATCAGGCGCGCGTTGACGGCGGCGTCGCGCAAGGCGGCAGCGATGTCGCGCGATTGGCGCGCGATGATCTCGGGCGCGGTGCGGCCCGGCGCGAAGAAGGCGAACCAGGAGGAGAGGTCATAGCCCGCCACCGTATCGCCGATCGGCGGCACATCGGGCAGCGTGGCGGCGCGTGTGCGCGTCGTCACACCCAGCGCGCGCAAGGCGCCCTGGCGGATGGGGTTCGCGCTGACGGTCAGTGTGTCGAACATCACATCCAGGCGGCCTGCGACCAGGTCCTGCATGGCGGGGCCGGCGCCGCGATAGGGCACATGCGTTATGTCCACGCGCGCCAGGTGCTTGAACAGCTCGCCCGCCAAATGGATGGAGGTGCCGACACCAGCGGAACCGAAATTCAACCGGCCCGGATTGGCGCGCGCGCGGGCCAGGAAATCCGCGACCGTGCGGTCGGGCGATGCGACCGGCACCACCATCACATTCGGCACCTGGATCGCCATGGAGACGGGCGCCACATCGGCCATCGCGTCGAAGGGCATCCGCGCATAGAGGAAGCGATTCACCGCGATGGATTGCGAGGTGATGAGCAGTGTGTGGCCGTCCGGTTCCGCGCGCGTCAGTTCGGCGCCGGCGACGTTGCCGCCCGCACCCGCGCGGTTGTCCACCACGACGGGCGCGCCCCAGGTTTCGCGCAGGCGCTCGGCCAGCACGCGGGCCACGATGTCGGCCGCACCGCCAGGCGGGAAGGCCACGATGATCCGCACCGGGCGCGCTTGCGCCAAGGCGGGGGTTGCGAGCATCGCGGCCAGCGCCGCGCGACGGGTGGTGCGCATGGTGCCTCTCAATCCATCAAATGCGGCAGCCAGACATCCAGCACCGCCGTGCGTTTTTCGTGCTTTACGATGCGCAGCGCCTCGGCCAGCACCGCGGGCAATTCGCTGGCGCGTTCGACCTTGCGCGCATAGGCGCCGCCGGCCGCGGCCGCGATGGCGCTGTAGTCGGGCGGTGGGTCGAAGGCGACGCCGATATCGGGCGAGGCCGCCGCATAGCCCGCGCCATGCACCGCCAGCGTGGAAAAGCGTGGCGCCTTCCAGCCGCGGTTGTTGAAGATGATCTGCAGGAAGGGCGTGTCGTAGTGCCGCGCCATCCAGTGCACGGTGCTGGGCTGGCTGAACATGTAGCAGCCATCGCCCATCATCGCGATGACGGTGAGCGAGGGGTCGGCGAGCTTGGCGCCGAGTGCGGCGCCGCCCGCCCAGCCGAGATTGCCACCGCCGGAATTCAGCATCTGCCCCGCGCGTGTGGGCGCGATGTGGTTGCAGATGGCCGGGTAGTTGGTGATGCCTTCGTTGAGGATCAGCGTGCGGTCATCCATCAGCGCGCGCACCTGCGCGATGAGGTATTCGGAGGTGATGCCGTCATCGGCGCCGGGCACTTCCAGGCGTGCTTGCGCGGCGCGGCGGGCGTGGTGCTGTGCGGCCCAATAGTCGCGGCGTTCGGTGATCAGCGCATCGTTCACGGTGAAGCGCGCGAGGCCGGCATTGAGCTGCGACAGCGCCGTCTCCGCATGCGCCTTGAACACGCGTCGCGCGGGGATGTGCCACAGCGGCATCTGCTGCTTCAGCGGGTCGACGTCCAGGTGCCAGATGCGCACGCCGTCGCGTGGCTTCGAGACGGTGGGAATCCAAGGCACGTCGCTGTCGATGACGATGACCAGGTCGGCCTCGGCGAGTGCGGCGTTCTGGCGCGGTTCGTTCCACTGGCAGCCTTGGTGCATGGCGTCGTCATGCGGCAGGTTCACGGCGTTGGGCACTGAGTCCAGAACGCCGATGCCAAGCGGGCCTGCGAAGCGGCGCAGTTCTTCGACGGCGCGCGTGTTGCGGCCGAGATAGCTGGTGACGATCAAGGGGCGCCGCGCGGCGAGCACATCGGCCAGAAGGGCGTTCACTGCCTCGGGCGGCAGCGCGGCGGGGCCGATTGGCGTGAAGTCGGCGGGGTCGGTCTCCACGCGCGGCACGACCTCTTCCATCACCTCGCGCGCGCCCATCAGGTAGACGGGGCCCTTGGGGTCGGAATGCGCGAATTGCATGGCCCGAAAGACCATCTGGCGCATGTTGCGGCCGGTGCGGATTTCCGCGTCGTAGCGCATGTAGCCGCGCACGATGCCGCGCTGGTCGTGCACATCCTGGATCCACTGGATGAACTCGTTGCGGCTGCCCTTCATCTCCCCATGCTGGGTGAAGGGGCTGGCGCCGGCGAAGATCAGGACGGGCACGCGGCCCTTGTCCACATTGTGCACCGCACCGGCCAGCGCCTGCGTGCCGCATTCCACATGCACCACCACGGCCTGCGCGCGGCCGGAGACCTGGGCATGACCTTGCGCCGCGGTTAGCGCGACCATCTCGTTCGGGCAGGTGATGACGCGCGGCGTGGGGCGGCCATGCGCGCGGGCCTCGGCCATGGCTTCCACCAGGCCGGGATGGTCGGAGCCGAAATTGGCGAAGATGCATTCGACGCCGGCATCCTGCAGCGCATCGAGGAAGGCGACGGAGGCGGTGTGGCCCGCGCTCGCCGGCAGCGTGCCGTGGTCGCGGTATACGGTGCCGTCCATCGTCATCCTCCCGAGATGATTGGTTGCCATACTGTTGGACTTCCAACCTTTCCGTGTCAAGAAGCGCTCATGGCAGACAACGCCGTTTCGCTCGGGCCTCTCGGGGGCTTCATCGGGTTCCATCTGCGCCTGGCGCAGGAGGCGTCGTTCCGTGCCTTCAAGCAGCGCGTGGGCGACCCGAAGCTGCGGCCTTCGCGCTTCGCGTTGCTGGCCTTGATCGCGGAGAATCCGGGCATCACGCAGACAGCGCTGTCACGGGCTTCGGCGCGCGACAAATCCACGTTGACGACCGCGCTGGATGACCTGGTGAAGCGCGGGCTGGTCAAGCGCGAAGCGGCGGACAGGCGCAGCTATGCGCTGCATCTGACAGCGCGTGGCCGGCGGGTGCTGGCGCGGCTGCTGACCCGCGCGGCGGAGCATGATGCGCGGCTGGATGCGCTGGTCGGGCCGTCGAACAAGAAGGTGCTGCTGCGGCTGTTGCGGCGCATCATCGACGGGTTGGAATAGCGCCTCAGTCCAGGGTGATCGCG
>JAAFHD010000086.1 GCA_013298245.1 Alphaproteobacteria bacterium | reverse complement strand
TGGCGCGGCGCTGGCTGGCCTGGATGAAGCCTGGGACGGCGCGCGGTCACGGCGCACCCGTGCGTCCGGCCTGTTGCGGATCAATGCGCCGCGCCTGGCGATGGATTGGCTGCTGGTGCCGCTCGCCGCCCGCCTGGCCGCGCGCTACCCGGATGTGACCATGGAAGTCCGCCTCGATGAGGGACTTGCCGATGTGGTGGGCGAGGGCTTCGATGCGGGCGTGCGCGTGGCCGGCATGGTGGCGGCTGAGATGGTGGCGGTGCGCCTGGCGCCGGCATTTCGCACCGCCGTGGTGGCGACGCCTGCGATGCTCGCGGCCTATGGCGCGCCGCCGGCCTCGGTCGCGGCGCTCGCGGAATCGGGGATGTGCATCGGCTACCGGATGACGACGTCGCGCGGCATCTATCGCTGGGAATTGCGCGATGAAGCGGGCCGCGAAGTGGCGGTCGAGGTGCGCGGCAGGCTCATCGTCGGTGACATGATGGCGGCGCTGGAGGCAGCGCGCGGTGGCCTGGGCTTCGCCTATGCCTATGAACCGATGGTGCGTGCCGAATTGGCGTCGGGGCGGTTGGTCGAGATCCTGCCTGGCAGCGCGATCGAGGAACCCGGCATGGCGCTCTACTACCCACGCTCGGCGGCGGCTGTGCCCAAGATGCGCGCCATTGTGGATGTGGTGCGGCGCGGATGAAACGCCCTGGAGGCTGCCGCAGGCTGGAATGCCTGCGGCAGTTTTGCGCGCGCATCAGCGGCGCGGCGGCACTTCCGACACGCCCAGGATCGCCGGGATGCGCTGACCGCCCTGGTACACGCCCAGCCAGATGTCGTACTGGCCCGATTGCGGGCGCTGGAACACCAGGCCCGGATTGGTGCCGTCGAAGTCGTCATTGCAGGCCCAGCGGCCGTCCGGCAGGTTCACTACCAGCGTCACATCCACGCGCGACTGCGCGAAGATGTAGAGCGGGAAATTGCCCGCCGTGTAGTTCAGCCGCACATCCGGCGCATCGGCGATGGTGCCCAGGCAGCCGGCCCCCAACTGCGCGGCCGAGCGCGTGCCGCCCGCGGTGATCTGCACCGTGCGCGGATCGGGTTCGAAGCCCGCGCGCAGGTTCCAGGTGCCGAAGGCCGGTGCGCGGTTGAAGTTCTGCGCGAGTGCGGTCGCACCCAGCGCCATGCCGACGGCGACGAGTGCGACAGTTGCACGATTGAACATGAGTAGAGCCTTTGTTGTTGTGGTTGGAAAATCAGCGGCGCGGCGGCAACTCGGAAATGCCCACGCGCGCCGGTATGCCCGAGCCGCCGTCGAAGACGCCGACCCAGACATCATACTGCCCGGACGCCGGACGGTTCAGCACGATGCCGGGGTTCAGCCCGTCAAAGTCATCATTGCAGATCCAGGTGCCGTCCGGCAGGTTCACCACCAGCGTGGTGTCCGCGCGCGACTGCGCGAAGATGTAAAGCGGGAAGCTGCCCGCCGTGTAGTTCACCCGAAAATCCGGCGCATCGGCGATGGTGCCGGTGCAGTTGTTGCCAAGCCGTTGCGCGTTGATGCGACCACCCGCCGTCACATCGGCGAAGCGCGGATCAGGCTCGAAACCGGCGCGCAGATTGACCGTCCCGAAGGTCGGGTTGAGGTTGAAATTCTGCGCGAGCGCCGAGGCCCCGAACGCGATGCCAATGGCGGCCACCGCCGCGAATGCGCGATTGAACATGGATGCCTTCCTCTGCCTTGATAACTTAGAAAGTGTAGTCATGCGTTGCGGGTCCGCAAGGGCTATTCCGTTCGCAGCGCGACAATCGGATCAAGCCGAGACGCCATGACGGCGGGGTAGAAACCAAAGAATAATCCGGTCGCGATGGACACG
Source organism: Alphaproteobacteria bacterium (assembly GCA_013298245.1). GTDB lineage: Bacteria > Pseudomonadota > Alphaproteobacteria > Acetobacterales > Acetobacteraceae > Rhodovarius. The sequence continues at coordinate 8,932 of JAAFHD010000086.1, read as the reverse complement.
CCCGCACCCAACGGAATCGCGGTGGCCGACACCACAAACGCCCAGCCAGACATCTGCGCGAAGCCCCAGGCGCCAGCCAATCCCAACAGCACACCGAAGGCGCCGCCGGCCAGCGACAGCACCGCCGCCTCCGTCAGGAACAGCGACTGGATGTTCCAGCGCGTCGCACCGATTGCCAGCCGCACGCCGATCTCCCGCCTGCGTTCTTGCACGCTGACCAGCATGATGTTCATCACCCCCACGCCGCCCAGCACCAGAGCGATGGCGCCGACGGCACCCAGCAGCAAAGTGAACAGCCGCATCTGGCTGGCCAGCCCCGCCAGTAGCGCGCGCGCGGATTGCACCTGCACGCGGCCCTCGCGCATCGAGGGTTCCAGCGCGGTGCCGATCGCGCGCGCCACCTGGTCGGGGTCCGCATCGGGTGCGGCGCGCGCCACACCCCAGGCCAGCTGCGGTGTGGACATGATGCGCCGCCCATTGGGGATGCTGACCATCAGCGAGTCATTCACATCGGCCGGCATCATCGGGCTGGGCAGGCTTGGTTCCAGCACGCCGATCACGGTGAACACATAGCGGCCGACGCGGATGTTGGAGCCGACGCGGATGCGGTTGAAGGGCGTGGAGAGTTGCTCCGCCAGCGCGGACCCGACGACCGCGAATGGCTCGAAGCGGTCGTGGCGCGAGATGAAGCGCCCCGCCGCCAGGCGCACGCGTGCGACCGGCGCGAAGCTTTCGGTGACGCCCAGAAAACTGGTGCTGCGCGACTGGCCCTCCGCGCTGATCTGGCCGCCGCCCAGCATGAAGGGCGCGACCAATGACAGGCCGCGAATCTGCGCGGGCAGGGCTTCGGTTTCCGCCAAGGGCAGGTTGCCCAGGCCCTGATCGCTATCGGCGCGGATCAACAGAATATCGGTGCCCATGGCGCGGAACTGGCGCGCGGTTTCCTCGCGCGCGATGGCGCCGACTGTCAGCATCGCGATCACCGCGCCCGCACCCACCATGATGCCGATCAGCGCCAAGAGGCTGCGCTGGCGCGACGCCAGCAGGTTGCCGATGGCTTCGAGGATGGCCTGCTTGATCATGCCGCCACGCGCAAATCCTGCGCGATGCGTCCCGCACCCAGGCGCAACTGCCGCGGGCATTGCGCGGCGATATGCGGGTCATGCGTGATGATCAGCACCAGCACGCCGAGTTCGCGGTTCACTTCCAGGAACAGGTCCATGATTTCCTGCGCGACCTTGGGGTCCAGCGCGCCGGTGGGTTCGTCCGCCAGCAGCACTTTCGGCTGGCCGACCAGCGCGCGCGCGATCGCCACGCGCTGCTTCTGCCCGCCGGATAGCATGGCGGGCATGTGCTCCATCCGGTCCGCCAGGCCCACGCGTTCGAGCATGGCGCAGGCTTTGCGTTTGGCCTCCGCCTCCGGCATGCCGCGATACATCAGCGGCAGCGCGGCGTTGCGCCAGGCGTTCAGCCGCGGCAGCAGGAAGAAGGACTGGAAGACGAAGCCGATGAGACGGTTGCGTAAGCTGGATTGCTTGTCTGGCGGTGCTGCCAGCACGTCCTCGCCCGCGATGCGGTACTGCCCGCGTGTCGGCCGGTCGAGCAGACCGATGATGTTCATCAACGTTGATTTGCCGGAACCCGACCCGCCCATGATGGAGCAGAATTCGCGCTCCCCCACATGCAGCGAAAGATCGTTCAGCACCACGGTTTCCGCGGGCCCCGTGCGGAAGCTTTTCGTGATGTCGATGAGGTCCAGCATGTGCGCGCAGGGTAAGCGCACAACCATGGTGTGTCGCAAGCGGCGGGCGGTCTTGCCGGGTGTGTCGGGCCGGTTAAGCTGGCAGAGGGAAAAAAGGGGACGGACATGGCCTATGAGATGATCATCACCGAGACACAGGGCGCCACCGCGCTGATCCGGCTGCACCGGCCGGCCGCGCTGAACGCGCTGTGCGACCAGTTGATGATCGAGCTGGGCCAGGCGCTGCGCGGCTTTGACGCGGACCCCGCGGTGATGGCGATCGTCATCACCGGCAGCGAGAAGGCCTTCGCCGCCGGTGCCGACATCAAGGAGATGAAGGACCGCACCTACCCCGCCGTCTACGAGAACGATTTTATTGGTGTTAACTGGGAAGTGGTGCCCACCATCCGCAAACCGGTGATCGCCGCGGTCGCGGGCTTCGCGCTGGGCGGCGGCTGCGAGCTGGCGATGATGTGCGACATGATCATCGCCGCCGACACCGCGAAATTCGGCCAGCCCGAGATCAACCTCGGCATCATCCCCGGCGCTGGCGGCACGCAGCGGCTGACGCGCGCTGTGGGCAAGGCGAAGGCGATGGATCTGTGCCTGACCGGCCGCATGATGGACGCCGCCGAGGCGGAGCGCTGCGGCCTGGTCGCGCGGGTGGTGCCGGCCGACCAGCTGCTGGCCGAAGCGATGAAGGTGGGCGAGAAGCTCGCCAGCCTCTCGCGTCCCGCGCTGATGATGTGCAAGGAAGCCGTCAACCGCGCCTTTGAAACCACCCTGGCTGAGGGCGTGAAATTCGAACGTCGGCTGTTCCACGGCATGTTCGCCACTGCCGACCAGAAGGAAGGCATGTCCGCCTTCGCGGAAAAGCGAAAAGCCGCTTTCACGCATCGGTAGCATCCCGCCTTGACGCTGCCCGCATGGCGGGGATAGAACCCGCCCCTCCCGACATCTTCCTGACTGGTACAGATCACCCATGGCCAACAACGCTTCCGCCCGCAAGCGCATCCGTCAGACCGAAAAGCGCACCGAGCGCAACCGCGCCCGCCGTTCGCGCATGCGCGGCTTCCTGCGCAAGGTCGAGCTGGCGATCGCCGCCGGCAACAAGGCGGACGCCGCGGCGGCATTGCAGGCCGCGCAGCCCGAAATGCAGCGCGCCGCCGACAAGGGCGTGATCCACGACAACACCGTCGCCCGGAAGATTTCCCGCCTGTCCGCGCGCATCAAGGCGCTGGCCGCGGCCTGATTCCGCCCATCCGACGAACTGCGCACCAAGCATGTATTATGCTTGGTGAATACTTCAGTGCATAGATTTTTTGTTGCGAATCCCTGATTGTTATTTTGCAACACAAGAAGATTCGCCTGCCGCCCGCACCGTTTTTGTCTGGCATTTCTGGCGGGCTTGGTTACCATCAGCAACAGGATGAATGGGCAGCGCTGGGTCCCCCGGCTTGGCGTTGCAGTCGCGTGTGCGTCACCGGGCATCCCAATCAGCCCGGCATCCGACCGGGAAACGTTTTGAAGTGAGGTAGGTGTCCTGGATGATGTCTGATTCCGGCCAACCCCCCGATGCCGGCAAGCTTGCCCCGCAATGGGCGCGCGTGCGTGCCCGCCTTCGCAGTGAAGTGGGTGAATCCGAATACCGCAGCTGGCTGCGCCAGATGGTGCTGCAAGGCATCGAAGGCGACATGGCCGTCATCGCCCTGCCGTCGCGCTTCCGGCGCGACTGGGTGCGGGATCATTATGGCGACCGTTTGCGCACCATGACGCAGGCCGAATGGCCGGCGCTGAAGCGCGTGGAATTCCGCGTCGCCGTCGATGCGACCGAGGTCGAAGCGCCCGAACCCGCACTGGCGGAAAGCCTGGCACCGGCGCGTGCGAATGGCCGCGCCGCCGCGGCCCCGAACCATGCGCCTGACGGCGACTGGATGGCGCCGTTGGACCCGCGCCACAGCTTCGACAGCTTCGTGGTTGGCAAGCCCAATGAATTTGCGCATGCCTGTGCGCGCCGCGTGGCGGAAAAGCCCGCGACGCCTGGCTTCAACCCGCTGTTCCTCTATGGCGGTGTGGGCCTGGGCAAGACGCATTTGATGCACTCGGTGGCGTGGGAAATCCGGCGCTGCCATCCGGGCAAGACGGTCGCCTATATGTCGGCCGAGAAATTCATGTACCGCTTCATCGGCGCGCTGCGCGGTGGCAACACCTTGGAATTCAAGGACCAACTGCGCAGCGTCGATGTGCTGATGATCGATGACCTGCAATTCCTGATCGGCAAGGACAACACGCAGGAAGAATTCTTCCACACGTTCAATGCGTTGGTGGAAGCCGGCAAGCAGATCGTGGTCTCCGCCGACAAGTCGCCCAACGACCTTTCGGGCATTGAGGACCGGCTGCGCACGCGGTTGGGTGGCGGCATCGTCGCCGACCTGCACGCCACCACCTATGAACTGCGCCTGTCCATCCTCCAGGCGAAGGTCGCGGCCGCCGGCGTTGTGGTGCAGGACAAGGTGCTGGAACTGCTGGCGCACAAGATCGCGTCCAACATCCGTGACCTGGAAGGCGCTTTGAACCGCATCGTCGCGCACGCGAAAATCTTCAACCGCCCGATGACGCTGGACACCGTGACCGAGGTGCTGTCCGACCTGCTGCGCACGCACGAAAAGCGCGTGTCGATCGAGGATATCCAGCGCCGTGTGGCGGAACACTACGCCATCCGCATGACCGACATGTTCAGCGCCCGGCGTGCCCGCAACGTGGCGCGGCCGCGCCAGGTGGCGATGTACCTGGCCAAGCAGCTGACCAGCCGGTCCCTGCCGGAAATCGGCCGCCGCTTTGGCAACCGCGACCACACGACGGTGATGCACGCGGTCAGCCGCATCACGGAACTGATGGCGGATGACCGGATTCTGGCGGAAGACGTCTCGCTGCTGAAGAAAATGCTCGAGACGTAAGGGGTTGTTAACCGTGCGGCCTTAGCGTCGCACGGATGTTCGAAGCAGTCGTGCATGCCCTATTCGTCGCGATGGCGGCCCTGGCCGGATGGCTGGCCGCGCGCCATGGCCAAAACCTGCTGCCCAGCCGTGACGCGACGCGCCGCGCGCTGAAACAGGCGGGCACGGAGGCCGAGGCCATTGGCATCGCCCTGCGCCGCCAGGCCCAGTCCGGCGTGCCAGACCGTGACATGCTGAACAGCCTGGCCTTGCAGGCGCTGGACCTGGCCGACCATGTTGAAGCCATGCAGGGCGACGCGCGTGTCCGCCCCTTGCAGGAAGCGCAGACCACTTTGCGTCCGTTGCTGGATGAAGCGCTGGGCCTGGCCCGCTCACAACTGGGCCAGGCGCTGCCGCCCTGCCGCATCGATGCCTCGGTGGATGATGTCGCGCTATTCGTTGATGCGCGCGCATTGCGTGGCGCGGTGACGCAGGTGCTGACGCGCGCCGCCCGCCTGGCCGCACCGGGGGATGCCATCGCGTTGCGCTTCACGGCGCTGGGCGGCATGGCCGCCATCGTGATCGAGGATGAAAACGGCACCGCCGGCGGTGACCTGGCCACGGCGGCGCCGGATGCCACGCGCGGCATCGGCTTTGGCCTGGGCCTGGCGCGCAGCCTGCTGCGCGCGCATGGCGGTGACCTGGTGATGGAAACAGCGCCTGGCATCGGCACCCGCGCCTGGCTGACGCTGCCGATCGCGCGTCTCTACGCCAACGTCCAGGCGTAGAGGGCGAACAGGCTGCGTTGCAGCATGTTCTCATTGTCGTCGCTGATCAGTGCCACCCACCATTCGCGCCCGCGCGGCAGCACCGCGACACCTTCCCAGTTTTCCGCAGGCGCATCCGGCGGCAGGTTCAGCACCGGTGTGCCGCTGATCTCGCCACTGCCGGCCAAGGCGTCACGCGGCACATGCACCAGGCGGCAGGTGAAGCCACCTTCCAGGAAGGAAAAGCGGCGTTCCAGCACCAGCGCGCCACCATCCGGCAGGCCGGCCGCGTCGGTGGGTGAGAAGCCTTCCGTCGGGCGGTAGTAGCGCGCGACCCAGGCCCCCGGGCCGCCGGTCCAGGCGCGGCGCAGGCCGCGATCCGCAGGGTCGCGCAGGGTTTCGGTGATGGCCAGCAGCCGGCCATCGGCCAGCAGGGCCAGGGATTCCAGCCCACCATTGGCCGGCGCCGCTTCCAGACCCGGCGGCCCGGCGAAGGTGGCGCTGGGGCCATCCAGCCGGCGATAGGCGCGTATGCGGTGAAAGCCTTCGAAAGCCACCAGCCAGGAGCCATCCGGGCGGCGCACCAGCGCTTCCGCATCGGCCTGGTGGCCGCGTTGCAGCGGCTCGCCCTGCGCGTCATGCAGCACGCCGCGCGTGATGGCGCCCAGACCCGCCGGTCGGCCATCGCGCATCACCAAGGGCGCTGCGAACCAGCTGCCGCGATCGCTCAGCACGGTCATGGTCAGGTCCGGCGCCAGGTGCACCGCAGAAAACCCGCCAAAGCCGATGGCGCGACGGTGCAGTTCCAGCCCACCCAGAGGACGCAGCGCATCGGTCCGCGCGGGCAGGTCGAAGGGCGTGGCCAGTTGGTCCTGCGCTGCGGCTGCGAAAGGCAGCGCGCCCAGCAGCGCGCGGCGGCGCATCACACCACGGCTGGCGCGCGTTCGGCAGCGGCCCGGTGCCAGGCCTCGGCCGCGTCTTCGTCGAACAATTCCGCCAGCTTGGCCATCATGGTGCCGCCCAGCTCCTCGGCGTCCACGATGGTCACCGCGCGGCGATAGTACCGCGTGACGTCATGGCCGATGCCGATGGCGATCAGCTCCACCACGCCGCGGCCTTCGATGTCGCGGATCATCTCGCGCAAATGGCGTTCCAGGTAGTTGCCCGGGTTGACCGACAGCGTGCTGTCATCGACCGGCGCGCCATCCGAAATCACCATCAGGATGCGGCGATTTTCGCTGCGCGCCAGCAGGCGCTTGTACGCCCATTGCAGCGCCTCGCCGTCGATGTTCTCTTTCAGAAGGCCCTCGCGCAGCATCAGGCCGATATTCTTGCGCGCGCGGCGCATCGGCTGGTCCGCGGCCTTGTAGATGACGTGGCGCAGGTCGTTCAGGCGGCCGGGGTTGCGCGGCTTGCCCTCCTGCACCCAGCGCTCGCGCGACTGCCCGCCCTTCCAGGCGCGGGTGGTGAAGCCCAGGATTTCCACCTTCACCGAGCAGCGTTCCAGCGTGCGCGCCAGGATATCGGCGCACATCGCGGCCACCGTGATCGGCCGCCCGCGCATGGACCCCGAATTGTCGATCAGCAGTGTCACCACGGTGTCGCGGAAATTCGCTTCCTTCTCGCGCTTGTAGGACAGCGATTGCATGGGGTTGGACACCACGCGCGCCAGGCGCGCCACGTCCAAAAGCCCTTCCTCCAGGTCGAATTCCCAGGAGCGCTGCTGCTGCGCCATCAGCCGCCGTTGCAGCCGGTTGGCGAGCTTCGAGACCACGCCCTGCAAATGCTGCAACTGCTGGTCCAGCTGCTGGCGCAGGCGGGTCAGTTCATCGGCGTCGCACAGTTCATCCGCCTCAATCACCTCGTCGAAATTCGTGGTGAAGGCGCGGTAGCGGCTGCCATCATCGACCTGCGGAATTTCGCGGCGCTGTTGCGGGCCGCCGGGCTTCTCGTCGCCTTCGGCGGCCGCACCTTCCTCCTCGGAATCCTCGGCCATGTCGTCGCTGGCCTCGCCCTCGGCGGTTTCCGGCTCGGCGCCGGACATGGCTTCCTGCTCTTGTGCTTGTGCCTCGCCGGGGGAGGCCTGGTCCTCCTGCGACTGGTCGTCGCCGCCTTCCTCGCCTTCATCATCCTGGTTGGCTTCGGAATCCAGCTCCGCCTCGGCCAAATCCAGCGCCGTCAGCAGCTTGCGCGCGGCCCGCGCGAAGGCGTCCTGGTCTTCGGTTGCGGTGGTCAGCTCGGCCATCGCGGCCTCGGCTTTTTCGTCCAGCGCGCCGCGCCACATATCCAGGATGCGCGCGGCGGCGGGCGGCGGTGCCTCGCCCGTCACGCGCTCGCGCAGCAGCAGCGACAGCGCAGCCGGCAGCGGCAGCTGGTCCTTCCGGGTCATGCGGTCGAAGCCCTCGGCCTCGCACTCATCATTCAGCCGCACACCCAGATTGTGCCGCACACCGGACATGTGTTCGGCGCCGATATGCTGCACGCGCACATCTTCCAGCGCGTCATAGACCTCGCGCGCTTCCTTGCGGCTGGGCATGCGCGCGGCGTGGGTGGCCTCATTGTGGTGGCGCAGTTTCAGGGCCAGTGCATCGGCCGCGCCGCGCAGCCGCGCCATCTCGGCCGGCGGCAAAGAGCGCGAGGGCAAGGGTAGCCGCGCGCGCTTGCCCGACAGGCCGGCGGGGCCGGGCTGGAAGGCGACCTGCACCTCATCGGTCTGCGCAATCGCGCGCAAGGCGCCGGCAGTGGCGCGCTTGAATTCCTCCTGGCGGGTCAGGTCCTGCTTGGACATCAGGATGTCAGGTCCAGCCGGCGTTCCAGCCGTTCGATCCGTTGACGCAGTTCGACCACCGCGATGCGATCCAGCACGAGTTCCTCATCCTTCAACGCGCCGCGCCGCTCCAGCGTGGTCAGGCGCAGCAGCACGTCATCCAGCTTGGTGTCCATACGACGCAGCAGCGACAGCGTGTGCTGCGCGATATTCGCCTGCTCGTCGCTCATGATCCGCCTCCCGTGCTCAGCCGGCCTTGCGCAGCATCGTCCCCGTGGACACTTCCTCGTTGAAGCAGCGCTGATAGTATTCTGCCACCACCCCGCGCTCCGCCTCATCGCACTTGTTCAGGAAGGTCACCCGGAACGCGAACCCGATATCGCCAAAAATCCGCGCATTATCCGCCCAGGTGATCACGGTCCGCGGCGACATCACGGTGGAAATATCGCCTGCGATGAACCCCGCCCGCGTCAGATCCGCGAGTGCCACCATCGCCTGCACCTGCTTCTTCATCGCCGCATCGCCTTCCTGGCCCAGCTTGGCCAGCACGATCGCCACTTCCTGCCCATGCGGCAGGTAGTTCAGCGTGGCCACGATGTTCCAGCGGTCCATCTGGCCTTGGTTGATCTGCTGCGTGCCGTGGTAAAGCCCGGTGGTGTCACCCAGGCCCACCGTGTTCGCGGTGGAAAACAGGCGAAACATCGGGTGCGGGCGGATCACC
>JAAFHD010000085.1 GCA_013298245.1 Alphaproteobacteria bacterium | reverse complement strand
CCGAAGAATGCACTGGTCAAGCAATACCAGAAGCTGTTCGAGATGGAGGGGGCGAAGCTGACCTTCACCGAGGACGCGCTGAAGGCGATCGCCGGCCGCGCCATCCAGCGCAAGACTGGTGCGCGCGGGTTGCGTTCCATTATGGAAGCGATCCTGCTGCACACCATGTTCGACCTGCCGGGCATGGAGGATGTGGAGGAGGTTGTGGTGAACGGCGAGGTCGCGGAAAGCCGCGCGCAACCGCTGTTCATCTATGGCGAACGCAAGCCGGAACAGGCCTCTGCGTGACGCGCGCCGCGCGCCCTTGTGAGGGGGCGCGCGGGGCACCATTTCGTGGCAGGGTCTGATCGCTCCGTGCCGGTTTTGCATGGAGCGTGAATCAGCCCCTCATAAAGTCTTAACCGAACCGGGTCTGTCATGCCGCTTGAGGGTGACGGGCGCGGTGACTGTCCCAAGCGAGGTCCCATGACGGAATTCAAAAGCGGCGATTTGCTCCCCGTGCTGCCGCTGCGCGACATTGTCGTCTTCCCGCACATGATCGTGCCGCTGTTCGTCGGCCGCGAGAAATCCGTGCGCGCGCTGGAAGCGGTGATGCGCGACGACAAGCAGATCCTGCTGCTGACGCAGAAGAATGCGCAGCAGGATGATCCCGGCACCGCGGATCTGTATCAGACCGGCACGGTGTCCACGGTGTTGCAGCTGTTGAAGCTGCCCGATGGCACGGTGAAGGTGCTGGTCGAGGGCAGCCGCCGCGCCAAGGTCTCGGCCTTCAAGGACAACCCCGAATATTTCGAGGCCACCGCCGAGCTGCTGCCCGAACCTGAAGCCAAGGGTAAGGAGGTGGAGGCGCTGGCGCGCACCGTGGTGTCGCAGTTCGAAAGCTACATCAAGCTGAACAAGAAGATCGCGCCTGAGGTGCTGGTCTCGATCAACCAGATCGAGGATGCGGCGAAGCTGGCCGATACGGTCGCCAGCCACCTGGCGATCAAGATCAGCGAGAAGCAGGAATTGCTGGAACTCGGCTCCACCGGGGAGCGGCTGGAACGCGTCTTCGCCCATATGGAAGGCGAGATGAGCGTGCTGCAGGTGGAAAAGCGCATCCGCAACCGCGTGAAGCGGCAGATGGAGAAGACGCAGCGCGAATACTACCTGAACGAGCAGCTGAAGGCCATTCAGAAGGAACTGGGCGAGGGCGAGGATGGCCGCGACGAAATCGCGGAGCTGGAGGCCAAGATCAAGGCCACCAAGCTGTCCAAGGAAGCGCATGAGAAGGCGATGGCGGAGCTGAAGAAGCTCAAGACCATGTCGCCCATGTCGGCCGAGGCCACGGTGGTGCGCAACTACCTGGATTGGATGCTGTCGATCCCCTGGAAGAAGAAGTCCAAGGTGAAGAACGACGTGCCGGCGGCCGAGAAGGTGCTGGACGCCGACCATTACGGCCTGGACAAGGTGAAGGAACGCATCACGGAATACCTGGCGGTGCAGTCGCGCAGCCAGAAGATCCGCGGGCCGATCCTGTGCCTGGTGGGGCCGCCGGGCGTAGGCAAGACGTCCTTGGGCAAGTCGATTGCGAAGGCGACTGGGCGGAATTTCGTGCGCATGTCGCTGGGTGGCGTGCGTGACGAAGCCGAGGTGCGTGGGCACCGGCGCACCTATATTGGGTCGATGCCTGGCAAGGTGATCCAGGGCATGAAGAAGGCGAAGACGTCGAACCCGCTTTTCCTGCTGGACGAGATCGACAAGCTGGGTGCGGATTGGCGTGGTGACCCGTCGTCGGCGCTGCTGGAGGTGTTGGACCCGGAGCAGAACAGCACCTTCGCCGATCACTATCTGGAGGTGGATTACGACCTGTCGGACGTGATGTTCGTCACCACCGCCAACAGCCTGCGCATGCCGCAGCCGCTGCTGGACCGCATGGAGATCATCCGCATCCCCGGCTACACCGAGGATGAAAAGGTCGAAATCGCCAAGCGCCACTTGATGCCCAAGGTGACCGAAGCCAACGGGCTGAAGCCCGAGGAATGGCTGGTCGCTGACGAAGCGCTGCGCGAGCTGGTGCGCACCTACACGCGCGAAGCCGGCGTGCGGAATCTGGAGCGCGAGATCGGTTCGCTGGCCCGCAAGGCGGTGAAGGAGATCGTGACCGGCAAGGCGAAGAAGGTCTCGATCAACAAGAAGAACCTGGCGAAATATGCCGGCGTGCCGAAGTTCCGTTTTGGCGAAGCCGAGGCCGAGGACATGGTCGGCGTCGTCACCGGCCTGGCCTGGACCGAGGTCGGCGGCGATATCCTGACCATCGAAAGCGTGGTGGTGCCCGGCAAGGGCAACATCAAGCCGACCGGGCAGTTGGGCGATGTGATGAAGGAAAGCGTTTCCGCCGCGCTGTCCTATGTGCGCAGCCGCTCGACCACCTTCGGCCTGAAGCCGACGCTGTTCGAAAAGCGCGACATCCATATCCACGTGCCAGAGGGCGCGACGCCGAAGGATGGGCCATCCGCCGGTATCGCGATGGCGACGTCGCTGGTGTCGGTGCTGACCGGCATTCCGATCCGCCGCGAGGTGGCGATGACGGGTGAAATCACGCTGCGCGGCCGCGTGCTGCCGATCGGTGGTTTGAAGGAAAAGCTGCTGGCCGCGTTGCGCGCCGGCATCAAGACCGTCTTCATCCCAAAGGACAATGAAAAGGACCTGGCCGAGATTCCGGACAACGTCAAAAAGGGCCTGAAGATCATCGCGGTCAGCCATGTGGACCAGGTGATCATGCAGGCACTGGTGCGCGTGCCCGAAGCGATCGAATGGGTCGAACCGCCCGAAGTTCCGGCGGTGCCGGCCGCGGGCGAATCGGGTGTCGCGCGGCCGCACTGAAACGCGAACGCTGTTGCGAATCGAAAGGGGCGTCTCCGGGCGCCCCTTTTTTCATGCACTTAGCCCAGGAATGGCGGTTTTCCGGGGATAAATCGCGCCCCATGGTTGACGCCAACGAAATGCCGAACCTAGTGTCGTTCCAGTTTCGCGGCCGGAATCGGCTGGCCGCAAACACTTCCCAAAGGGGGGCACATGAACAAGCAGGATCTCGTGGCCGTCGTGGCCGAGGCGGGTGAACTCTCCAAGGCGAAGGCCGGCGATGTGGTCGATGCGATCTTCGAAGCGGTGCAAAAGGCGCTGAAGAAGAAGCAGGAAGTCCGCCTGGTTGGCTTTGGCACCTTCAGCACCAGCAAGCGCAAGGCCGGCAAGGGCCGCAACCCGCGCACCGGTGAGGAAATCAAGATCCCCGCCAGCACCTCTGTCCGTTTCAAGGCCGGCAAGGCCCTGAAGGATGCGGTGAACTGATCCAGCCGCAAGGCTGAACAGGGAAGGCCGGCGCCGTTGGTGCCGGCCTTTTTTGTTGGGTGGCGCCGCGTGATGTTTGCGGGCATATCGCGGACGGGCGGGCGCTTAGCTCAGCGGTAGAGCGCCTCGTTTACACCGAGGATGCCGGCGGTTCGAATCCGTCAGCGCCCACCATTGACACAAAGCGCGCGGGCTTTCATACGCGCAGCCCTGGATGCGGGTGTAGCTCAGTTGGTTAGAGCGCCGGCCTGTCACGCCGGAGGTCGCGGGTTCGAGCCCCGTCACTCGCGCCAGCATCCTTCCGACATCTCTGGCGAATGTTGTCCTGCGGGGGTATGGTCCAACCGCGTTGCAGTGCGGTATACGCGCCGCGGTTGAGTGAGCGAAGGACAGGCGGATGAACGCCAACCTGCTGGGTGAATATTTCCCGATCCTGGTCTTCATGGCGATCGCCGCCGTGATCGCCTGTGCGATGGTGGGCGGCGCGTTGATCGCCGCGCGCCAGAAGCCCAACCCGGAAAAACTCTCCGCCTACGAATGCGGCTTCGAGCCCTTCGACGACACGCGCCGACGCTTCGATGTGCGCTTCTACCTGGTGGCCATCCTGTTCATCATCTTCGATCTGGAAGTGGCCTTCCTGTTCCCCTGGGCGGTCACGCTGGGGGAGATCGGGTGGCTCGGTTTCTGGTCGATGATGGGGTTCCTGGGCGTGCTGACGGTCGGCTTCATCTATGAATGGCGGAAGGGGGCGCTGGATTGGGAATGACAACACAGCCCGCGCAGACCGAGCTTTGCCGCCAAGGCGCCGAACGGCGCCCGCCGGCAGTCCGGCGTAGCCAAGGCCGCGGATGCGGCCGCCCGGCGATTGAGGGACGAACAAAGTGAGCCAGCTCGCTTGGAACAAGGACGCACTGCCCGCCGGCCCCGCGCAGGATGCCGTGGTGAAGGGCATCACCGGCGAAATCGAGGACAAGGGCTTCGTCGTCGCCAACCTGGACAAGGTGGTGAACTGGGCGCGCACCGGGTCGCTATGGCCGATGACCTTCGGGCTGGCCTGCTGCGCCGTGCCGATGATCCACGCCTATATGGCGCGCTACGATTTGGACCGCTTCGGCATCATCCCGCGCGGTTCGCCGCGGCAGTCGGATGTGATGATCGTGGCGGGCACGCTGACCAACAAGATGGCGCCCGCCTTGCGCAAGGTCTACGACCAGATGAGCGAGCCGCGCTGGGTGATCTCCATGGGGTCATGCGCGAATGGCGGTGGGTATTACCACTACAGCTATTCCGTGGTCCGCGGCTGCGACCGGATTGTGCCGGTGGATGTCTATGTGCCTGGCTGCCCGCCGACCGCGGAGGGGCTGGTCTACGGCATCCTGCAATTGCAGAAAAAGATCCGTCGCACCGGGACCATTCTGCGTGGTTGAGGCGCTCGAAAACGCGCTGCTGGCGGCGCTGCCGGCTGCGCGGCTGGAACGCGACCGCTTTGGCGCGGAAGTCGTGCTGCATGTGTCGCGCGATGCGCTGCTGCGCACCATGCTGGTGTTGCGCGATGCGCCGAGCCTGGCCTTCCAGCAATGCATGGATATTTGCGGCCTGGACTGGCCGGCGCGCGAGGAACGCTTCGACGTCGTCTATAACCTGCTGAGCCTGACGCATAACCATCGGCTACGCGTGGTGGTGCCGGCGACCGAAACCGCCGCCGTGCCAAGCGTGATGGCGCTGTGGCCCGCTGCCACCTGGTTCGAGCGCGAGACCTGGGACATGTACGGCATCGTGTTTGATGGCCAGCCGGATTTGCGCCGCCTGCTGACGGATTACGGGTTTGAGGGGCATCCGCTGCGCAAGGATTTCCCGCTGACTGGGCATGTGGAGCTTCGCTACGACGAGGAGCGCAAGCAGGTCGTGTATGAGCCGGTGAAGCTGACGCAGGATTTTCGGAATTTCGATTTCATGTCGCCATGGGAGGCGATGACGACGCTGCCGGGCGATGAAAAAGTGCACCTGAATCGCGTGGAAGGGCCGAAGCCGTGAGCCTGACGACCCAGCCCGAAACGCGCACCGTCGAGGTGGATTCGCACACCATCAATTTCGGCCCGCAGCACCCGGCCGCGCATGGCGTGCTGCGCTTGATTCTGGAGATGAAGGGCGAGGTCGTCGAGCGCGCTGACCCGCATATCGGCCTGCTGCATCGCGGCACCGAAAAGCTGATCGAGTACAAGACCTACCTGCAGGCGCTGCCGTATTTTGATCGGCTCGATTACGTCAGCCCGATGTGCATGGAGCACGCCTTCGCGATCGCCACCGAACGGCTGCTCGGCATCGACAAGGATGTGCCGGAACGCGCGCAATATATCCGCGTGCTGTTCAGCGAAATCACCCGCGTGCTGAACCATCTGCTGAACGTGACCACCTACGCGCTGGACTGCGGCGCCATCACGCCCGCACTCTGGGGCTTCGAGCAGCGCGAGCATCTGCTTGAGATGTACGAGATGACCTCGGGCAGCCACTACCACGCCAATTATTTCCGGCCTGGTGGTGTGGCGAAGGACATTCCCGCAGCACTGGTGCCGAAGCTGGAAAGCTGGTTGGCGCAATTCCCGAAGTTCATCGATGAGCTGGAAGGGCTGCTGACCAACAACCGCATCTTCAAGCAGCGCACCGTGGATATCGGCGTGATCAGCGCCGAGCAGGCGATGGCTTGGGGGTTTTCGGGGCCGTGTTTGCGCGCGTCGGGCGTGCCGTGGGATTTGCGGCGCAGCCAGCCATACGATGTGTATGACCGTATGGAATTCGAGGTGCCGATCGGGCGCCACGGCGATTGCTATGACCGTTATCTGATCCGCATCGCGGAAATGCGGCAATCGCTGCGCATCATTCGCCAGTGCCTGGACCAGATGAAGCCGGGGCCGGTGAAGGTGCGCGACAACAAGATCGCGCCGCCCTCGCGCGGCGAGATGAAGCGCTCGATGGAAGCGCTGATCCATCACTTCAAGCTCTACACCGAAGGGTATCATGTGCCCGCGGGTGCCACCTATTCGGTGGTGGAAGCGCCGAAGGGTGAGTTCGGTGTGTTCCTGGTCGCGGATGGCACGAACAAGCCGTATCGCTGCAAGATTCGCGCGCCTGGTTATGCGCATCTGCAAGCGATGGAGATGCTGAGCAAGGGCCATATGCTGGCGGATGCGGTGGCGATTATCGGGTCGTTGGACATTGTGTTTGGGGAGATTGATCGGTGATGCGTCGGATCGTGGAGCATCGCAGCCGCGCAGCCGCGAGGAGCGGAACGTGAATCCGACGCACGACAGTGTCGAACCCGCAGATTTCGCGTTTGACGACGCGAGCGAAGTCGAGATCGCGAAGATCGTCCCGCGCTATCCGGCCGGGAAACAGGCCAGTGCCGTGATCCCGCTGCTGTATGTCGTGCAGAAGCAGATGGGCCGCCTGACCGGCAGCGCCTGGGTGCCGAAGGTTGCGATGGATGTGATCGCCGCCCGCCTCGGGATGGCGCCGATCCGTGTGTATGAGGTCGCGTCGTTCTACTACATGTTCAACCTCCGCAAGATCGGACGGTTTCATTTGCAACTATGTGGCACCACGCCCTGCATGCTGCGCGGCTCCGATGACGTGATGCGTGCCTGCAAGGATGCGGCGGGTGTGAAGGGGCCTGGCGATACCTCCGCCGATGGGCTGTTCACGCTAACCGAAGTGGAATGCCTCGGCGCCTGCGTGAACGCGCCGGTTTTGCAGGTGGATGACGACTACTATGAGGACCTGGACTACGACCGCACCGTCGCGCTGATCGAAGCGCTGAAGCGCGGCGAACGCCCCACACCAGGCAGCACCATCGGCCGGCAGACCTCCGCCGCCGAAGGTGGTGCGACGTCCCTGACGGAGCTCTGAGCATGCCGCTGTCGGACAAGGACCGCATCTTCACCAACCTCTATGGCGCGCAGCCCTGGAACCTGGCGGCCGCGCGCGCGCGTGGCGACTGGGACGGCACGGCCGCGATTGTCCAGCGCGGCCGCGACGCGATCGTCGAGGAGATGAAGAATTCCGGCCTGCGCGGCCGTGGTGGCGCGGGTTTCCCCACCGGCATGAAGTGGTCCTTCATGCCCAAGGCGACCGATGGGCGCCCCTGCTACCTGGTGGTGAATGCGGATGAGAGCGAGCCCGGCACCTGCAAGGACCGCGACATCATCCGCCACGATCCGCACAAGCTGATCGAGGGCTGTCTGATAGCGGGTTCCGCGATGGGGGCTTCGGCGGGCTACATCTACATCCGCGGCGAATACGCGAATGAAGCAAAGGTGCTGCAAGCCGCGATCGATGAGGCGTATGACGCTGGCCTGCTCGGCAAGAACGCGGCCGGTAGTGGCTATGATTTTGAGCTGTATCTGCATCGCGGCGCGGGTGCGTATATCTGCGGCGAGGAAACCGCGCTGATCGAAAGCCTGGAAGGCAAGAAGGGCATGCCGCGGCTGAAGCCGCCTTTCCCCGCCGCCGTCGGGCTGTATGGCTGCCCCAGCACGGTCAACAATGTCGAGACGATCGCGGTGGTGCCGACCATTCTGCGCCGTGGTGCGGCGTGGTTTGCCAGCTTCGGGCGCCCCAAGAACTCGGGGACGAAAATCTTCTGCATCCAGGGCCATGTGAACAAGCCCTGCAACGTGGAAGCGGAGATGAGCATCCCGCTGCGCGAGCTGATCGAGCGCTATGCCGGCGGCGTGCGCGGCGGCTGGGATAATCTGATGTGCGTGATCCCCGGCGGGTCCTCCACGCCGCTGTTGCCCAAGCACATCTGCGACGATGTGCTGATGGATTTCGACGCGCTGCGCGAACACAAATCGGGCCTCGGCACCGCGGGCGTGATCGTGATGGACAAGTCCACCGACATCATCAAGGCGATCCAGCGCCTGTCCGCCTTCTACAAGCATGAAAGCTGCGGCCAATGCACGCCCTGCCGCGAGGGCATGGGCTGGGTGAACCGCATGATGCTGCGCATGGTCGAAGGCCGCGCGGAAGTGGATGAGATCGACCTGCTGGAACAGGTCACGCGGCAGATCGAAGGGCACACGATTTGCGCGCTGGCGGATGGCGGCGTGTGGCCGGTGCAGGGGCTGATTCGGCATTACCGGCCGCTGATGGAAGAGCGCATCGCGCAATACAAGGCGCGCAGCACAACGCGCATGGCGGCGGAGTAACCGGGATGGCGAAGGTCACCGTCGATGGCGTGGAAGTGGAAGTGCCGAACGGCGCTTCCGTCCTGCAAGCCTGCGAGGCCGCAGGCAAGGAAATCCCGCGCTTCTGCTACCATGAACGCCTCTCGGTCGCCGGCAATTGCCGCATGTGCCTGGTGGAAGTGGAGAAGGCGCCGAAGCCCGTCGCCTCCTGCGCGTATCCGGTCATGGACGGCATGAAGGTCTTCACCGACACGCCGGTGGTGCGCAACGCACGCCGCGGCGTGATGGAATTCCTGCTGATCAACCACCCGCTGGATTGCCCCATCTGCGACCAGGGCGGCGAGTGCGATTTGCAGGACCAGGCCATGGCCTATGGCCGCGACATCTCGCGTTTTTCCGAAACCAAGCGCGCCGTGAAGGACAAGAATATCGGCCCGCTGGTGAAGACGGTGATGACGCGCTGCATCCAGTGCACTCGCTGCATCCGCTTCGCGACCGAGGTGGCCGGCGTGCCCGATCTGGGCGCGACAGGCCGTGGCGAGACGATGGAAGTCGGCACTTATGTCGAGAAGGCGCTGGGTTCGGAACTCTCGGGCAACCTCATTGATATCTGCCCCGTCGGCGCGCTGACCAGCCGCCCCTACGCCTTCACCGCGCGCCCCTGGGAACTGACGAAAACCGACAGCATCGACGTGCTGGACGCGACCGGCGTGCCCATCCGCATCGACACGCGTGGTGCCGAAGTACTGCGCATCATCCCCCGCCAGGATGATGACGTGAATGAGGAATGGATGGGCGACCGCGGCCGCTTCAGCTTCGACGGCCTGAAGCGCCGCCGCCTGGACCGCCCGTGGATCCGCCGCGATGGCAAGCTGGTGCCCGCGACCTGGCCGGAAGCGATGGCTGAAATCGCCAAGCGCTTCACGGGCCGCGTCGGCGCCGTGGTGGGCGACACGACGGATGCCGAAGCGATCTTCGCGCTGCGCGAATTGATGGCGCGCCTGCCCAACGCGCAGATGGATTGCCGGCAGGATGGTGCCGCGATCAACACGACGCATCGCGCCTACTACACATTCAACAGCACCATCGCTGGCATCGAGGAAGCGGACCGTCTGCTGATCATCGGCAGCAACCCGCGCGTCGAATCGCCGGTCATCAATGCGCGCATCCGCAAGGCGGTGCTGGCCGGTCTGCGCGTGGCCTATGTTGGCCCGCAGATCGACCTGACCTACGCCGCGCAGCGCGTCGAACTCAGCACTGATTTCCTGGCCGGTGCTGCCAAGCCCATGGTCATCCTGGGCCGTGGCGCGCTGGCGCGTCCCGATGGCGCGGCGGTTCTCGCCCGCGCCTGGGAACTCGCCGCACCCACCGCCGAGTGGAACGGCTTCAACCTGCTGCACAGCTTTGGCGGCCAGGTGGCGGCGCTTGATCTCGGCTTCACGGGCGGCGATGCCCGCGCCATGGCCGCCGGCGGCGTTGACGCCCTATGGCTGCTGGGCGCCGACGCACTGGATGTGAAGCCCGGCATCTTCACCGTCTACCAAGGCCACCACGGCGATGCCGGCGCCGCGCGCGCCGATGTCGTGCTGCCAGGTGCGGCCTACACCGAAAAAGACGGCACCTGGGTCAACACCGAAGGCCGCGTGCAGCGCGCCTTTGCCGCCGTCGCCCCGCCTGGCGAAGCGCGCGAGGATTGGAAGATCATCCGCGCCGCATCCGCCGCCCTGAACGTGCCGTTGCCCTTCGACAGCGTCGAAGCGCTGCGCGCCGCGCACCCGCTGTTCAACACGCTTGGCCTGGTGCGTTCGCCCCTGCCGCACGCGCCACCGGCCGGCACCGTCAGCGCCGAGCCCTTCCGCCTGCCCATCACCAACTACTGGCAGGCCGAACCCATCGGCCGCGCCAGCCCCACCATGGCCGAATGCGCGCGCCCCGCGCATGCCGTGGCCGCGGAGTAGCCCATGGCGTTCTTCCAAACCCCAATGGGCCACGCCGCGCTGACCATCGCGCAAGCGCTGGCCCTTCTGGTGCCCGTGCTGCTGGCGGTGGCGTATCTCACGCTCGCCGAACGCAAGGTCCTGGCCGCGATGCAGATGCGCAAAGGCCCGAATGTGGTCGGTCCGCTCGGCCTGCTGCAGCCCTTCGCCGATGCGCTGAAAATGCTGACCAAGGAAACCATCGTCCCCGCCGGCGCCAGCCGCGGGTTGTTCCTGGCCGCACCCATGCTGACCTTCGTGCTGGCCATGCTGGCCTGGGCGGTGATCCCGGTGAATGATGGCTGGGCGATCGCCGATATCAATGTC
>JAAFHD010000084.1:971-10822 GCA_013298245.1 Alphaproteobacteria bacterium | reverse complement strand
TGGCGCACCCGATCATCGCCCTTCAATTCCTCGGACCCCACATTCAGCAGGCCGATGGTGGGCGTGGGCAGGCCCAGCACCGCGCGCGCGAAGGCATCACCCATGATGGCGAATTCCACCAGGTTGCGCGCGTTGCACTGCACATTCGCACCCAGATCCAGCATGACCACATCCCCGCGCGCGGAGGGTGCTATTGCCGCCAGCGCCGGCCGATCAATCTCCGGCAGCGTCTTGATCACGATCTTGGCCAGCGCCATCAGCGCGCCGGTATTGCCAGCACTGACCACGCCATCGGCTTCACCCGCCGCCACCGCGTCAATCGCCATGCGCATGGACGCGCCACGCATGCGCAAGGCCAGCGTGGGCTTCATGTCGCCGGGGATGTATTCGGCGCTGTGGCGCAGCAAGCACGCGGCTTTCGCGCGCGGGTGCGTGGCCAACAGGGGTGTCAGCCGCGCCTCGTCGCCGATCAGCAGGAATTTCGCACCGGGGTGGCGTTCCGCCGCCAGCTCCAGGCCGGCCAGCACCATATCCGGCGCCGCGTCGCCGCCCATGGCATCGATCGCCAGCGCGGCAATCCGCTCAGCCAATCCCGTTCCTCCCGGTCCGCGGCCCAGAGTCCGATCTGCCCAGGCCTGGGCAGTGCATCGGCCTCTCAACAAAGGCTAGAATGCGGCGCATCAGCGTGCTGAAGCGACGTATTCTAGGCGCGGACGACGCCCTTCAGCGCGCCCTCGCCGGCCGGCGCCACTTCGCGCCCATCATAATGGCCGCAATGCGAGCAGACATGGTGCGGCCGCGTCAATTCGCCGCAGTTCGAGCACTCCACATAGGCTTCCTTGCCGAGCGCGTGGTGCGAACGCCGCATGCCCCGGCGGGAGGGGGAGGTCTTTCTCTTCGGAACGGCCATGGTGGCAAGACTTTCAACGGTGCAGGATGTTCAGGAATTGAGCCGGGGCGGATAGCAGAGGGGGCCATGGGTGTCCACACCCGCTCGACACCAAAGCCGCCCTGGCGCTACACCATACATCATGGACGGACTGACATTCACAGCCCCGCTGCTGGCCGAACGCTCACCGCTCGCGGAACGCGCCTTGATCGGCATTGTCGCCCCCGCCACCAACATCACCGTCCAGCCCGAGATGGAAGCGCTGCGCCCGGCCGGCGTGTGCAACCAGCACGCCCGCATTGCCAACCCCAACAGCAAGATCGCCGGCAACACCGACACGCTCGCCGCCCGCCAGCTGATGCTGGACGGCCTCGACGCCGCGATCGACAGCCTGCTGCCCTGCGGCCCCGACCACCTGGCGCTTGGCGTCATGGTGGAAAACTTCGCCGGCGGCGGTGCTGCTGGCGAAGCGCTGGTGGCCGGCATCCGCGCCCGCACCGGCAAGGGCGTGTCGGACTGGTCTTCGTCCATGCTGGCGGCCCTGGCCGCCTTGGGCGGGCACAAGCGCGTCGCCATCATCACCCCCTTCATGCCGGTGGGCGATGCGGCGGCCAGGCAGTTCTTCGAAGACGCCGGCCACCAGGTCACCGACGTGATCGGCCTCAAGGCCCCCTCGCCTTGCGATATCGGCCGCATCAGCGTCGAACGCCAGATCGAAACCCTGCGCGCACTCGACGCAAGCGCGCCGGAGGTCATCGTCCAGGCCGGCACCAACCTCGCCTTCGCCCAACTGGCGGTGGAGGCCGAGCGCTGGCTCGGCAAGCCCGTCATTGCCGCCAACACCGTCATCTACTGGCACGCGCTGCGCAGCCTTGGCATCCGTGACGCACTGCCCGCCGCCGGGCGCATCGGCGCCGTCGGGTAACCGTATCCTGATCACAATCGTCATTGCCGTGAGGTCGTATTCCCCGCCATACTGACGGCCGACACAGCCGCCACGCGGCAGGAGACATCCCCCGCATGGGCCAAGCGCCCCGCACCGAAGCACCGCCATGGCCATTGCGCGCCTTGCTGGCGGCTGTGGTCGTGGCGCCCTTCCTGGTCGCTGGGCTGTTCATCTGGCGCGACCATGTCCGCACCGTGGAAGAAGCCGAGACCGCCGTGGAACGCCGCGGCGCGCTCGCGCAGGAACACGCGCTGAAGGTGGTGGAAACCGCGACCCTGGTGCTCGACCGCATCGGCGAAATGCTGGAAGGCCGCAGCTGGCCCGAACTGCGCGCCGATGCGCTGCGCCTGCAACAAAGCCTGTTTGCGCTGGATGACCGGCTGGAACATTTGCGCGTGCTGCATATCGTGGAGCCCGATGGCACGCTTTTTGTCATCAGCCGCAGCTGGCCCACACCGGCGATCAACCTCTCGGGGCGCGACTATTTCCGGCGCCATTCGGCCGGCTTCACTGGCACCTATTTCGGCGAACCCTTGGTCGGGCGCACCACCGGCACGCTGGCGTTTACCGTCAGCCGCCCGCGCATCAGCGCCGATGGGCGCTTCGAAGGCGTGATGCTGGGCTCGATCGACCCGCGCTATTTCGACCGCCACTGGTCGGGCATCGGCACCGGGCGCGGCGCCTTCACCCTGTTCCGCGACGATGGCCAGGTGCTGGCCCAATACAGCGCCGAGGGCACGCCCCCGCCGCTGCCCAATGTCCTGCCGATGACGCGCAGCGGTGCGGCACGGATGGAATTGGCCGATGCGGCGGGCGGCGCATGGATCGCCAATATCCGTCGCGTCGGGCAGGAACAGATCTTCGTGGCCTATGCCATGCCGCGCTCGGCCGTGCTGTCGGTCTGGTATGGGCATTCGGTGCTGTCGATCCTGCTGGCCGCACTGACATCGGGGCTGATGGCGGCACTCGCCTGGTTCGCGCTGCGCCGCTGGCGCCACGAACAGGAGGTGCAGGCCGAACTGGCCGCCACCGCCACCGCCCTGCGCCAACAGGTCGCGATGCGCGAAACGGCGGAAGAAAAACTGGCGCAAGCCCAGCGGCTGGAAGCCATGGGCCGCCTGACCGGCGGCATCGCGCATGACTTCAACAACCTGCTGACCGCCATCCTGGGCACGGTCCATCTGCTGGAACGCCATATCGGCGCGGCCGCCGACGACAAGACCCGCCGCCTGCTGGGGGCGGCGCGTGATGCCGTGGCCCGCGGCGCGCGGCTGAACGCCAGCCTGCTGGCCTTCGCCCGCCGCCAGCCGCTGCGCCGCGAAGCGCTGGACGTGAACGCCCTGGTGCAAGGCTTCGAACCCCTGCTGCAACGCGCCCTTGGCGATGAGGTGACACTGAGCATCGCATTCGGCGCTGGGCTGCCAGCCTGCCAGGCGGACTCCGCGCAGCTTGAAGCCGCGCTGCTGAACCTGGCCATCAACGCGCGCGACGCCATGCCGCGCGGCGGCGAGGTGCGCTTGTCCACGCGCATCGCGTGGCTGTCCGCCGCCGACCTGTCCACCAACGAAGACGCAACCCCCGGCGCCTTCGCCGAAATCATGCTGGCCGATAGCGGCCACGGCATGCCACCCGACGTGGTCAGCCGCGCCTTCGAACCCTTCTTCACCACCAAACCCGTGGGCAAGGGCACCGGCCTTGGCCTGTCACAGGTGTTCGGCTTCGTCCGCCAATTGGGCGGGCATGTCACCATCCGCAGCGAGACCGGACAGGGCACCGCCGTCAGCCTTTTCCTGCCGCTGTCCACCGGTGCTGCCAGCGCGCCCACACCCGAAATCACGCCCGCCACCGCCGCTGTCATCGCCGTCGCCTCCGCCACCATCCTGATCGCGGAAGACGACACCGAAGTGCGCGAAGTGGCGGCCGAAATGCTGCGCGACGCGGGCTTTCGCGTGCTCGCCGCGGCCGATGGCCGCCAGGCGCTGGCGCTGCTGGAACGTGGCGAACAGGTGGATGTGCTGTTCAGCGATGTGGTGATGCCCGGCGGCATCTCAGGCCTTGACCTCGCACGGCTGGCGCGGCGCATGCGCCCTGGCATCGGCATACTGCTGGCGTCGGGCTACGCCGCACAAGCGCTGGGCCCGGACGCGCCGGAATTCGAACTGCTCGCCAAGCCCTATGACCGCGACACCGTGCTGCGGTCGATCAGCAACAAGCTGGCCAACCGGGCACAGAGCGTGGTGGCCTGACGGCGCCGGGCAGGGCCAAGGCCCTGCCCCGCCGCCCTGCTTCACCCGAAGATGAAATCCCCCGCGCCCAGATCAGTCACGCCATAGACATCGATGCGCTCGGTGCCGAACAACAGCATCGTGTTCGGCCCGATCACCTGCACCGCTAGCGCGCCGAAGCCCGACACGCCCGAACCTGTCATGTCGATCCGGTCGCCCTGTCCGCGGTTGAAGTCGTGCACCGTGTCGAAGCCCCAGCTC
Organism: Alphaproteobacteria bacterium; assembly: GCA_013298245.1. GTDB lineage: Bacteria > Pseudomonadota > Alphaproteobacteria > Acetobacterales > Acetobacteraceae > Rhodovarius. The sequence continues at coordinate 6,501 of JAAFHD010000084.1, read as the reverse complement.
GGCGCGTTGAAGGCGAAGCGATCCGCACCCGTGCCACCCACCAGCTGGTCGTCCTGGGAGCCACCCACCAGCGTGTCATTGCCAGCACCACCGCGCAGCACATCTCCGCCTCTGCCGCCGATCAACATATCCGCATGGTCCTGACCCCAGAGCGTGTCGTTGCCCATGGCGCCCTGCAACGTGCTGCCCAAGGCATCATTGGCGACCAGCGTGACGCCGAACCCGACGACATTGGTGCTGACGCCCGCGCCGAACAGCCGCACCACCTGGATGTCTACATCAACGCTCCAGGACGCTGTCCCCTGGAAAACCGTGTTGAAGCCTGACCCGCCTTCCGCGGAGTCACCCGCGTTGAGCACGACAAACACGTCATCACCCGCGCCGCCGTCCATGTCATCGCTGCCGCCGCTGCCGGCACGCAGCACGTCATTACCGTTGCCGCCGCGCAGCGTGTCATTGCCCGCCCCGCCCCACAACGTGTCATCGCCGCCACTGCCTGATAACCGGCTGCCCAGCGTGGGATTAGCGACCAGAACCTCATCGGCATCACCGCCCTGCAAAGTAGTGGCGCTGCCACTCAGGTAGCCGACCTCCAGATTGGCCCCCAGGATGTAGTTGTTGCTGGTGATGAAGGCCCTGTCGAAGCCGCCGCCCGCGTCTTCAGAGATGGCCTGGAGGAAGTTGGTGAGCTGGTAGACATCATCGCCCGTGCCGCCGAACATCTGCGTGTTCTCGGTGCCATACAGCGTGTCATTGCCCGCGCCACCATCCAAGGTATCTTGCTGACCGACCGCGAAGAGCTGGTCATCGCCATCGCCACCCGAGAGCCGGTTGGTGAAGGCATTGCCGCCCAGCGTGTCGTTGAAGGCGCTGCCCAGCAGGTTCTCTATCCTGGTCAACGTATCGGTGCCCGCAGCGCCGGTATTCTGCGCGCCGCTCACGGCCAGGCCGACCAGCACACCAGCGGTGGCGGAGGCGTAGCTCGCGGTGTCGATACCCACGCCGAGACCGCCATCGATGCTGTCATTGCCCGCACCGCCATCGAGCGTGTCATCGCCGGTGCCGCCGGTCAGCGTGTCATGGAAGGCGCTGCCCAACAGCCGCTCGATGCTGGTCAAGGTGTCGGTGCCGGCACCGCCGGTGTTCTGCGCGCCGCTCACCGCCAGGCTCACCTGGACAGCCGCACTGGCTGCGGCATAGCTCGCGGTGTCGTTGCCCGCACCGCCGTCGAGGCTGTCATTGTCGCCGCCGCCGTCGAGCGTATCGTCGCCGCCGCGGCCTTGCAGCGTGTCCTGGCCGGCCCCACCCAGCAGCGTATCGCCCTGTTCGCTGCCCAGCAGCACGTCATCGCCGGCCAGGCCCGACAGCGCGGCGGCCGTGTTCAAGGCATCCAGCGCATCGGCGCCGGCCCCGCCGGTCATGCTGCTGGCAGCCGCGATGTTCACGCTGGTATTGGCCTGGCCCAGCGTCAGCCCGCGCAGCCCTGCCCAATACAATTCCTGCAATTGCGTGCTCGACAATACCGCGTCGTGCACGCTGTAGCTGTCGAGACCGCCTTTGAATGCGGACTGCATGTCGCCCTGGCCATTGGGTTGCAAGCCACCCAGATAGAATGGCAAATTACCCGAAAAGCTGGGCGCAACCGGCGTGCCTGGCGCCCCCTGGGCACCTTGGTTCTGCACCGGGAAGCTCAACCCCGTGAACACCGTGCCGGCATTCACGACATAGGGCGTGTAGGAATAGTTGTTCGCCACCAGTGAAACCAATACCCAGGTGTCAGTCGGCAGGCCGGTGCCGAGAGAGCTGCTTCCAGTGGTTGTTCGCACTGCACCGGTGTCCGTCACAGCGGTGAGTTGGAGGACCTGGGTGAAGGTGCCGGAGCTTGGCATCTGCAGCGATGGGGACAGCTCCACCTTCTGGCCTGGAGCGGTCACGCCGCCATGATAGGAGAAGGCGTTCAAAGTCCCCGGCGAGATCGCCGAGGCCCGCACTAGCGTCGCGATGGTCCAGTTGCCATCATTGACATAGCTGAAATTCACACTGCCCGACGCATATGCCGCCGTGCCGGGCGTGAGATAGGCGCCCGCATTCGTGCTGGCGCCACCGGTGCTGGTCCAGCCGCCATTGACGGTGAAATTCCCGCCCGCCGAGCCATGATTGGCGGTGGTGCCGCCCGAGCCTTCACCGAAGGTCAATGAGACGATGGGGCGGGCGATCATGCCACGTACTCCGGCAGGTCAAGCGGCATCGGGCGCGGGCGGTCCAGCCATGCCGATGCGGCGGCAACGACGGCAGAATCCGCGCGGCCTGAGGGGTTGATGGATGCGGTAAAGGACATGCTGCGTGCTCCTGGGCCGGGCTGGCCGTTGCACCCAGGCTCACCAGCGCGTGATGGCACGCGCAACCGCCTGGCGGAGATAGGTCCAAATTTGGTGCGGATAGGTCCAGATTTGGTGCGGTTAGGTCCAGATTTGGCCGGGTGTATCCGCCATCGTGATGTGCCTGCCCCGCTTCGGCCGGGACCGCGGGCGCGGGCGCCTCACTTGCGCCCGCCCCGCCCTGCGCCATGCTGCGCGCGGACCATAGGGGGAGGACCGCGATGTCTCGCGAAGGGGCACTGAACCGCGCTGCTGTTGGCTTCGATGAAGGGCGCTTCCGCGACCGGCTGGCCGCGCTGGTGGCCTGCCCGTCCACCTCGCAGGACGCCGAAGGTGCGCCGCACCTGGACCGCTATCTGCGCGATGGCTTGCTGGCGTGGGTGCGGGGCATGGGGTTCGAGGGCGATGTGCACGCCAATCCAATGGAGGGGTTCGGCCCGATCCTGGTCGCCAAGCGCGTGGAGGACACAGCGCGGCCGACCATCCTGCTCTACGGCCATGGCGATACGGTGCGCGGCCTGGCGGACCAATGGACCCCCGGCCTCGACCCCTGGGTGCTGACCGAGCGTGACGGGCTTTGGTACGGCCGCGGCAGTGCCGACAACAAGGGCCAGCACGCGCTGAACCTGACGGCGCTGGAGGCGGTGCTGGCCGAACGCGGCGGCCGGCTGGGCTTCAACGTGACCCTGCTGATCGAGACGGCGGAGGAGCGTGGCAGCCGCGGCCTTCGGGAATTCGTGGCGGCGAACCGGGAATTGCTGGCGGCGGATGCGCTGATCGCATCAGACGGGCCACGCGTGATGCCAGAGGTGCCGACCATCGCGACCGGCACGCGCGGCACCTTCCATTTTGATCTTGCCGTGCGTCTGCGGCCGGGCGGCGTGCATTCGGGCCATTGGGGCGGGCTGACGCGCGACCCCGCGATCATCCTCGCACATGCGTTGACCACGCTGATGGACCGCAACGGGCGGATTTTGCTGCGCGATTGGCTGCCGGCCCAGGGCGTGCCGCCGGCGGTGGCGGCGGTGCTGGATGGCTGCCCGGTGGGCGGTGGCGGCGAATCAGCCACCATTGATGAGGGCTGGGGGGAGCCGGGGCTCACGTCGGCCGAGAAGATCTATGGCTGGAACAGTTTGATTGTGTTGGCGATGGTGTCGGGCCGGCCCGAGAACCCGGTGAATGCGGTCGCACCCGATGCGCGGGCGACCTGCCAGATCCGGTATACGGTGGACACCGACCCGGCCGTATTCGGCCCGGCGCTGGAGCGGCATTTGGCAGCCCACGGCCTGGCTGATCTGGTGCGGGTGGAGAATGCCGGGGTGCGCATGCCGGCATCCCGCACCGCCCCGGACAACCCCTGGGTGCGCTTCGCGGCCGAGAGCATGGAACGCACGCTGGGCAAGCGAGTGCAGGTGATACCGAACGCGTCCGGCGGGCTGCCGGGCGATGTCTTCGTGGACCATCTGGGCGTGCCGCTGGTCTGGGTGCCGCACAGCTACAACGGCTGCAAGCAGCATGGGCCGGATGAGCATGTCATCCCGGCCGTGCTGCGCGAGGGGTTGTTGGCGTTTACCGGGATGTGGTGGGATTTGGGGGATGGGGTCAAAGCGCCTCGGTGATGCGGTCCAGCAGTTCCGCCGCATTGACCACCCGGATGGCGCCATAGGGGGCGCATCCGGGACGTGGCGCTTGTTGCCGGTGACGACGAATTCAGCGCCCGCGGCCACTGCGCGGGGTCGAAGGCGAATTGGCGGCCGCGCCATCCGGCACCCAGGAATGGCTTGATTTTTGCGGCTTTTTATCCTACAGATCACGCCGCTGTTTCGACAACCGCATCCGCCCCCGAAGCCCTCCCCCGGCCCCAACACGCGCCCAGGAAAGATAGTAAGATCGCAAGATAGTAAGGCAATTCCCGCCCCCCGCGCGCCCGGCCGCGAATTTGTCGCAACCCGCTCCAATCCACCGCCTTGACGCCCCCCCGCGCGCTTCCCTATACGCTCCCCACCCCGGGGCGCCTCAAACGCCCCGCTTTTTTCGTCTACAGGAGTGGTCGCCGTGAAGCGCACCTATCAACCCTCGAAGCTGGTCCGCAAGCGGCGCCATGGTTTTCGCACCCGCATGGCCACTGTCGGCGGCCGCAATGTGCTGAACAACCGCCGCGCCAAGGGCCGCAAGAAGCTCTCCGCCTAAGCATGGTGGCCGCGGCCAGCCCGCCGCGCCTGACACGCCGCGCCGAGTTCCTGGCGGCGGCGCAGCGTGGCCGCAAACAGGCGCGCGGGCCTTTGCTCGTGCAGGTCCTGCCGCAGCCCGGACCCTTGCGCGTCGGCTTCACCGCCACCAAAAAACTCGGCAACGCCGTGACCCGCAACCGGGCCAAGCGGCGTATGCGCGCGGTCGCACGCCTGGAATTCGGCACCACCCGCCAGGGCTTCGACATCGTCATGATCGCGCGCGACGGCATCACCACCCTGCCCTTCACTGAGCTCCAGCAAAGCTTCCGCGAAGCCCTCGCGAAGCTCGACGTGCCATGCTGAACCGCCTCGCCTCGGGCGTGCTCATCGGCAGCGTCCGCACCTATCAATACACCTTGCGCCCTTTCATCGGCGCGCATTGCCGCCACTGGCCAAGCTGTTCCGAATACGCCATCGACGCACTGAAGATTCACGGCCCTGTCCGCGGTTCGGCCTTGACCGCCTGGCGCATATTGCGCTGCAACCCCTGGAACGTCGGCGGCCCCGATCCCGTGCCGCCGCGCAAGCCCTGACATAACGAAAAGACCTCATGGACCAGAAGCGCCTGCTGGCGGCGATCGCCCTCTCCATCGGCATCCTGCTGATCTTCGACGCATGGAACCGCAGCACCCAGCCGCCGCGCCCGCCCGCGCCCGCGCAGCAGACCGAGGCCGTGCCCACCCCGGCCACCCCCGCCCCGCGCCTGTTGGCCCCGGGTGAGACCGCCGTCACCGCCACCCCCGGCGCCCCGGCCACGCGCGTCGCGATCGAAAACACCCGCATCACCGGTGGCATCTCCGCCCGTGGCCTGGTGATGGATGAACTGACGCTGACCAGCTACCGCGAGACCATCGCACCCGGCAGCCCGCTGGTCCGCCTGTTCAACCCGCGCGGCACCCAAGCCGGCTATTTCGCCCAATG
>JAAFHD010000084.1:0-961 GCA_013298245.1 Alphaproteobacteria bacterium | reverse complement strand
GATAACCGCACCCGCGTGCCCGACGACAACACCGACTGGACCGTCACCGGCGGCCCGCTGGCGCCGAACCGCCCCGTCACCTTCACCTGGGACAACGGCCAGGGCGTGCTGTTCGAGATGATCCTGGCCCTCGACGCCAACTACATGTTCACCGTCGACCAGCGCATCCACAACCGCACCGCCGAACCCGTGGCGGTCCTGCCCTGGGCACGCGTGCGGCGCGAACGCACGCCGCAAGTCGCGGGCTTCTTCATCCTGCACGAAGGCTATGTCGGCGTGCTGAACGAACGCCTGACAGAAGTCACCTACGACGACGGCAAGAAGGAAGCCACCAACCGCCGCGGCCACGCCTTCCAGCAGCAGGACGCGACCGGCTGGGCCGGCTTCACCGACAAATACTGGCTGACCGCGCTGATGCCGCAGGACCCCACGACGCGGCTGACCCACACCTTCCGCCACTTCGCCGATTCGGGCGTGGACCGCTGGCAGGCCGATGTGGCCCCCGCAACCGCGCAGACCGTGGCCCCAGGGACGACCGCCAACCTGGCCACACGGCTATTTGCCGGTGCGAAGGAAGTGCACCTTCTGGACGATTACCGCACCCGGCTGAACATCCTGGACTTCGACAAGGGCATCGATTTCGGCTGGTTCTACTGGATCACCAAGCCCTTCTTCTACGCGCTGGACTGGCTGTTCCAGGTCACCGGCAATTTCGGCGTGGCGATCTTGATCTTTACCTTGCTGCTGAAGATCGCCTTCTTCCCGCTGGCCAACAAGGCCTACAAATCCATGGCCGGCATGAAGGTGCTGGCGCCAAAAATGCAGGAACTGCGCGAGCGTCACAAGGACGACCCCGCCGCCCTGCAACGCGAAATGATGCTGTTGTATAAGGAAAGCAAGATCAACCCGGCCTCCGGCTGCTTGCCGATCCTGATCCAGATTCCGGTCTTCTTCGCGCTCT
>JAAFHD010000083.1:10423-10880 GCA_013298245.1 Alphaproteobacteria bacterium | reverse complement strand
CGATGCCGCACATCATCGGGTCCACGACACCTTGCGCCAGCGCGCAGCCGATCACGGCATCCAGCGCATTGCCGCCGGCGCGCAGGATCTCCTCGCCGGCTTCGACGGCTTCGGGCTGGGGTGCGACGATCATCGCGCGGGGGTCCGGCATTCGGCGTATCGGGCGCATTTTGCGCTTCCTCCGCTATTTGTGATCTCGGTCAATACACCAGAAGTCTTGGGGCCGGGACAAGACAATGATTACGCTTATCGGCTGCTGGCGCATGCTTCATTTAGATGATGCTGGCGGATGAAACATGTACGGGAGATCAATGATGCTACGACGGGTTTTATTCGCCCTCGGCCTGCTTCTGCTGGGCGGGGCGGTGGCGCCGGCGGAGGCGCAGAACCGCTTCTGGCTGGTCAACAATTCGGGTGAGACGATCCGGGAGGCCTATGTCTCATCCTCGCGCGTGCA
>JAAFHD010000083.1:0-10413 GCA_013298245.1 Alphaproteobacteria bacterium | reverse complement strand
CGTGCAGGATTGGGGGCCGGACATCCTGGGCCAGGGCGTGCTGGGGCCTGGGCGTGAGGTGTGGGTGACACCGACCTTCGGCGACTGCCAGTTGGATGTGCGCGTGGTCTACATGAGTGGGCGCGAACAGCAGCGCATGGGCGTGAATGCCTGCAATCTGACGCGCATCGCCTTCGGTGGCGGGGGCGTGATCCAGCAGCCGGGTGCTGGTGCGGGTGCCGTGATCGGCGGTGGGCCTGGTGGTGGTGGCGTGCCGATGGCGGGCAATCCGTCCTTCAATTTCATCAATGCGACCGGGGTGACGATTCGGGAGATCTACGCATCGTCGTCGCGCGTGCAGGGCTGGGGGCCGGACCGGCTGGGTGCGAATGTGCTGCAGCCGGGTGGGCAGTTGGCGGTCCAGATGCCCGGCGGGCTTGGCTGCATGACCGATGTGCGGGTGGTCTATATGAATGGCGCGGCCCAGGAGCGGCGGGGGATTGAGACCTGTTCCATAAACGCGATCACCTGGCGGTGATAGGAATTTAACTTCCTTACCGCCTTACTATCTTGCTATCTTTCCTGTCCCAACAGGAAGGATAGCACCATGCGTGCCCTGGCCAAGCTGACCGCGAAGAACCAGTTGACCCTGCCGAAGCGGGTGGTCGATGCGCTGGACCACCCCACGCATTTCCGCGTGCAGGTGCATGAGGGAGTCCTGCTGTTATGGCCGGGGAGACTGGTCACACAAGACCAGCAGGCGAAGGCCGCCGGCATCCCGCCGGAGGTGTTGCGGGAGGCCGAAAGACTGGTCCGGGAGAGGGCGGAACAAGCCCAGTTGACGAAGGAATAAAGGCATAGATCGGGCGAAAAGTCAAGCGCCCGGCATGTGCCCCAGCCCGCCTTCGTATTTCTCCATCGCCTCTTCCGGCATGAAGCTGGCTTCCAGCTCGCGCACGCGGTCGAAGCCGGCGAAGGCGTGTAGATTGCCCAGGCGATGCTGCTTGAACCGCGCATCGACGCGCGCTTCGGCCATCGGGCCTTCGGCGCGCAGTTCGGCCGCCAGGTCGCCCATCGCCATGATGGCGTGGCGCATCAAGGCGCCGGGCAGGATGCAGCAGGCGATGCCCAGCTGCGCCATCTCGTCGGCGGAAAAACGCGGCGAAATGCCGGTCATGTTGTAGAAGACCGGGCCGCGCACCTCGCGGCAGATGCGTTCCACATCCGCGCGGTCCTTGGGGCCTTCCACGAAGGCCAGATCAGCGCCGGCGTCCAGGAAGGCGTTCGCGCGCCAGATCGCTTCTTCCAGGCTGCCGCCATGCGCGCCGCGGGCATCGGTGCGCGCGACCAGCACGAAGGATGGGTCGAGGGCATCGCGCGCCGAGGCCGCCGCGCGGATTTTGCCGACCGCCTCGGTGCGCCCGATCACCTCGCGCCCCGCGACATGGCCGCAGCGCTTGGGGGCCACCTGGTCCTCGATGTGCAGGCCGGCGACGCCGCCGCGGATGTATTCCTCCACGCAGCGGATGGTGTTGATGGCGTTGCCGAAGCCGGTGTCGGCATCGGCGATGACGGGCACGCGCACAGCGGCCGCGATCAGCTTCGCGTTCAGCGCCATTTCCGTCAGCGTCACCAGCCCCGCATCGGGCAGGCCGAGCAGGTTCAAGGATGTGCCGTAGCCCGACATGTAGACGGCGGGAAAACCCGCATCCTCCAGGATACGCGCCGAGAGCGCGTTGAAGCAGCCGGGGATGACCAGCGGCTTGTGGGCGGCGAGTGCGGCGCGCAGCGCCTCGCCCGGCCGGGGTTGGGTGGTGCCAAGACGCATCAGCGTTGTTCCTTGTCAGCGGCGGTGCGCGCCTTGATGCGGGCGCGCGCGGCATCCCATTCATCATCGCGCCAGGTAATCGGTGAAGCCGCCGCAATTGCGCAGCCAGCTGCCGCCATCCAGCGCGATGGTCTGGCCGGAAATCCAGCCCAAGCCCCGCGATGTAGAGACGCTGCCCGATCGTCTCCGGCAGCACATCCGCGCAGGGTTTCCTCAGCACCTCCGGTGGCCGGCGCCAGCGTGATGTCCACGCCCTTGACGTTGGCGCCCACCAACACGCCCTTGCGCGCCTGCATGCGCGCGAGATCAAGCGTCGACTGGCCCACGCCCACGCCGAGGCCCGCGAGCTTGTGCAGCGCCTCCTCGAAATGCTCCGAGCTTTGGCGCAGCGCCTTGGAGGGAATGCAGCCGGCATTGAGACAGGTGCCGCCGAGCTGTGCGGCGCGGACCGCGCAGACAGAGCCGCTGGGGCCGGCGCCGATCACGATCACATCAAAGCTGTCGGACATGGATGTGCCTTCGCTGCCTCCATCGGCCAGAACTTATACCAACGGTCACTTGCAGTCACTCGTTGGCATGCCTTTTGGTGCCCTCAGGCGCCGGGTGGAAACCTCCGGTTTCCTTGGCTTCGCCGCACTGTTTCCTTGGCTTCGCCGCACTGGCGGCGGGCCGCCTTCGCGGCCTTGAAACAGGGCAAGCCGCTGAGGCATTGGTATTATGCGTGCGTGGTGGCATGGCGCAAGGCGGGCCAGTCTTCGGCCCGCCGGGCGGAGCAGCGGTTGTCAAACCGCGCCGCACCCTCAACTCTGATAGCGATGCGTCCCGTGCCAACCCGCCCCGCATGACATTGCGCGGCGCCGCCCAAAGTCTGCACCGCTGGCTTGGGCTGACGCTCGGCCTTTGGTTCGCCTTTCTGGGGCTCTCCGGCTCGGTCCTGGTGTTCTGGCACGCGCTGGAGGATCAGGCGTATCCGCACACGGTGATCGCCGCCCAAGGCACGCCGCTGCCGCTGGAAACGCTGCTGGCGCGCCTCGCCGACGCACGGCCCGAGGCCGATGTCTTCCGCATCCACCTGCCCGAGGCACCAGGAGCCGCCATTCGGCTCGAGTTCCTCGACCCCATCCCGGGCAGCGATGCGGTGCGCCGCGGCACGGCCTTCATGCACCCCTTGTCCGGCGATTTGCTGGGCGTTCGCCAATTCGGGGAGGCCTGGATCCATACGCTGTATTCGCTGCATTCGGGCCTCATCCTGGGGCGTGGCGGCGTCGTTACGGCGGGCTTGATCGGCTTGCTGCTCGGGCTGCTGGCCTTGCTGGGTCTGTGGCTCTGGACGCATCGCGATGGTCGGCCCTGGCGCGAATCACTGGCACCCCAGCGCGACCTGCGCGGCCTCAGGCGGCTGCGCAACTGGCATCGTGCGCTCGGCGTCTGGGCGATGCCGCTGCTGCTGCTGGCCGCCCTGACGGGCGCCGCCATCGCCTTCCCCGACACCCTGCGCGATGTGGCCCGTCCGCTGCTGCGCGAATCGCAACCCGTGCTCCATCCTGGACCGGCAACCCCTGGCCTGGACGCGGCCATCGCCCATGCGCAAAGCCTGCTGCCCGGCTTCCGGGTGGTCTGGATCGACCTGCCGCTGGACGGCAGCAAGTCCAACACCTCCCTCATTCTGCGCCCCGCCGATGGCACGCTCTCGGGGCCTGCCGTCGTTGAGACCTCGCTGGCCTTTGGCAAGCAGATGGAAGTGACGCCGGCGGGTGCGGTCGAGACGCTTCGCGCCTGGATCATGGCGCTGCACAATGGCCATGCGCTGGGCCTGCCGCATCGGCTGTTCATCGTGGCGCTGGGGCTGGTTCCGGCCATGCTGGGCGCCCTGGGTTGGCTCGCCTGGCGGCGCCGGGCGCGGGCGCGCCAGCGTGCCCGCATGGCCGGCGCCGCGACTGCCTGAGCCTTGCTGAGCGGCCGAGTAACCGATCAGGCGGAGCAACCTGATCGGATAGAACGCTATTGTCCTGAATCTGAAGTTCGCTGGATCAGCGAACTCCAGCTTCACGCCACAGGAGCACGTTCCGACCAGCTTGAATCAAGCTGGTCGGAAGCCCGTGCTCTAGAAGCATAGGTGCTAGAGCAGCTTATGTCCGATCGCGTTGAACCGCGTAGCGGTTCAACGCGATCGGACGCTGCTCTAGCAGGCTACTGAAAAACTGGACGGGTCGGTCTGGCGGGTCATTTCCGCGCACGATTCGTTCGTGCCTCGCCAGGATGAACAACATCCTGGCTTCGTCCCGGCCTTTCGTGCACGAAAATTCCCTCGCCAGCCCTCAGCCGCCAGTTTTTCAGCAGCCTGCTAGCCCGTTGTTTTTGCAGCGTGGCGACCGTTCCGAAGTCCTCCGGCTGCGCCTGCGAACTTCGGAACCGGCACACTATCGCTGCGCCTTGTCCGCGGCCGTGCGCGCCTTGATCCGCGCGCGCGCCTCGTCCCACTCGGCATCGCCCCAATCCAGATAATCGGTGAAGCCGCCGCCATTGCGCAGCCAATTGCCGCCGTCGAGCGCGATGGTCTGCCCCGAAATCCAGCCCGCACCGGGCGAGAGCAGGAAGGCCGCGAGGTTGCCGATGTCATCGGGCGTGCCGACGCGCCCCAACGGGTTCACCGCGGCAGCCTTGGCGGTCGGGTTGTTTTCGCCGGGCCGCAGGCGGGCGAACATGCCCTCGGTCGGGATGGTGCCCGGTGCGATGCAGTTGAGGCGAATGCCATGCCGACCCCATTCCACCGCCAGCGAGCTGGTCATCGCATGGATCGCCGATTTGCTCATGGCGGACGGCACCACGAAGGGTGCTCCGGTCCACACCCAGGTCACGACGATCGAGACCACCGCGCCACCCGTGCCGGCCTTGATCCAGTGCTTGCCCACCGCCTGTGTCACGCTGAAAGTACCGTGCATCACGATGTCGGAAATCGCGCGCACGGCGCGGGGCGAGAGGTCCTCGGAACGCGACACGAAATTCCCGGCGGCGTTGTTGATCAGCGCGGTCGGCGCGCGGCCGGCATCGATGCTGCGCGCGACCGCGGCCTCCACCGCGTCATGGTCCTTGATGTCCACCGCCTGCCAATGCGCGCGCCCCGGGTGGGCTGCGTTCATCTCGGCGGCAGTGGCTTCCACAATCGGCCCGCGCCGGCCCCAGATTTCGACCGATGCGCCATGCGCCAGCAGGGTCTCGGCCATCATGCGGCCAAGGCCGGTGCCGCCGCCGGTGACCAGCACATGCGCGCCGGCAAAGAGATCAGGCTTGAACATCAGCCGCCACTCAGGCCAAGGCGGCGCACACGGGCCTCTTCCTCATTGGCGGTGCGCTGGATGAAGGCGCCATACTCGGCGCTGTTGAGGTATTCCAGCGGCTGGTCCAGGCGTTCCAGCGTCGCGATATGCGCGGGGTCGTGCAGCGCGATGCGGAAGCCTTCGTGCAGCCGCGCGACCACCGCGGGTTCCATGCCCAAAGGCCCGACCAGGCCATAGGGGGAGGTCACCACCATGTCGTGGCCGAGTTCGCGCAAGGTGGGCACGGTTGGGATTTTCGGGCTGCGTTCGCGCGACCAGACATTCAGCGCGCGCAGCCGCCCCTCGGCGATCAATTGCAGCACGCCGGAGCCGGTGCCCGATGCTTCGATATGGCCGCCGATCAGCGCGGGCACGGCGTCGCTTTCGCCACGGAAGGGCACGTGGGTGACCTCCATGCGCTCGCGTTCGGCCAGTTCGATCAGCGTGAGGTGCGGCGTGCCGTTCGCACCCGTATTGCCCATGCGCACGTCATTGGGGCGGCGGCGCGCATCGGCGACCAGGTCGGCCCAGGTGCGATACGGCGATTCCGCGCGCACGCAGACCATGAACAGATAGCCGGTCAAATGGATGATCGGCGTGAAGTCGGTGCGCGGGTTGAAGGCCATGCGCTGCATGAAGGGCAGGCGGATGGCGGGCAGGGCGAATTGCGCGACCGTGTAGCCATCGGGGCGGCTGTTGCGCATGTTGGCGGCCGGCAGGGTGCCACCGCCGCCGGGGCGGTTTTCGATCAGCACGGTCTGGCCAAAGGCGCGCGTCGCGGCCTCGGCGAAGGAGCGCATCTGCACATCGGTGGCGCCACCGGCGCCGAAGGCGATCTGGATCGTGATGGGGCGGCTAGGGAAGCCCTGGGCCTGGCCGATGCCGGGCGCGAATGCGGGCGCGGCGAGCGCGCCCAGAAGGTGGCGGCGTTGCATGACGTTGTCTCCCGTTTTTGTGCTTCTGTGTTTGGGGAGAAGCGGCATGAAATGCAAGCGTCAGGGTTGGCCACGCTCGGCGCTGCGCCACAGCGCCGCATCCATCAGGATGGGCGCCAGCGCATCGGCGATCGCGTCCAGCAGCGCCTCGCCCTTTTCCGCGCTGGCACGCCGCGCATCGCCGATCACGCCGGTCTGGCTGACATGGGCGAAGCTGCGGCGCACCGTCAGCCCGCGCGGCTGGGTCGGCGTGCGGTTGGTCATCGGGCCGAAGGCGCCGGCCATGCGGTCTTCGCGCACGCAGCCTTGGGTCAGATGCAGCATCAGGCTGGTCTCGGCCTCGCAGGCGTGCATTAGGCCGGGCTGGTCTTCCAGCAGGGGTTCGATCGCCTCGGGCACGATGTGCCAATAGGTGCCGCCCATGACGGCCAGGCCCAGGTCGCGGCCGATTTCGGTGACTGCGATGTCGATCGCCGCCGTGTTGCCGCCATGCGCGTTCAGCAGGAACAGGCGCGAAAACCCGTGCCGTGCGACGCTGGCCGCGATGCCCTTCAGCACGGCCAGAAATGTCGGCTGGTCCAGCGTGATGGTGCCGCCGAAGGCCATGTGGTGCTCCGCCAGGCCGTGCCAGACGACGGGCAGCACCACCACGCGTTCGCCCGCTTCATCCAGGCGTTCGGCGGTGGCGCGGGCCACGGCGCCACCCAGCACCATGTCGGTGCCGGTGGCCATGTGCGGCCCGTGCTGCTCCAGGCTGGCGACGGGCAGGATGACGAGCGCATCGGCCTTCGCGGCCTCGCGCAGTTCGGGCGCGGTCAGGCGCATCCATTGGGTTTCTGGCATGCGCGCAGTGTGGCGCGGCGGGCTCAGGTGGTGAAGGGGTTCTGGATGGTGACGCTGCGCCAGGTGAAGCCTGGCTGCATGTCCTCGGACAACAGGCGGCGGCAGCCGGATTGCGCGGCGGCGGCCAGCATCACGCTGTCCCAGAAGGACAGGCGGTGGGAGGTGACGATTTCCATCGCTTCGACCATGACGGCCTCGGTGCTGGGCTGGACCAGGTAGCTTTCGGTCCAGGAGAGGATGGCCGCGCGGGCGGTGGCGGCATCGCGGCCGGCCTTGCGGGTGAGGACCACAAAAAGTTCGCCCAAGGCCTGGGCGGGGACCACCACTTCATCCTGCAGGCGGGCCAGCACGCTGAGTGCTGCGTCGCGGCGGGGCGCGTCATTCACGCCCTCCGCATAGGCCAGGATGTTGGTGTCGAGCGCGGTTCTCACCGCGTGTAGAGGTCGTCGCGGGTCCAGGGCGCGGCTTGCGCGACGGGCTGCGTGGCCAGGCGGGCCAGCAGGGTGGCGCGGGCGGCGGCGCGCGCAGGTTCGGCGGTCACGGGCAGGATGCGGGCCACGGGCTTGCCATGGGATGTGACGGTGAAGCTTTGCCCATCCTCCCGCACTTCGCGCAGCAGGCGGGAGAAAGCGCGATTGGCATCAGCGGCCGCGACGGCGATGGCGTGTTCGGGGGTCATGGGCATAAAAGTAGTGAATTGATGTATTCGGTGCAAGTGCAAACCGCGCCCTGGCTTGGAATTCCAGCGCCACTGCGTTATACGCCGCCAGCCGTTGGGGAATAGTTTAACGGTAGAACTCCCGACTCTGACTCGGGCAGTCTTGGTTCGAATCCAGGTTCCCCAGCCATATCAACGTCTTCCCGTGAACAGCACCGCCACCAGCATGCCGCTGACCGCGACCATGGCCCCCAGCAATTGCATGGCCCCCATGGTTTCGCCCAGCACCAGCGCCGCCAGCAACAGCCCCGTCACTGGCACGAACACCGACAAGGTCGCCGCCCGCGTCGGCCCCAGCAAATCCAGGCTGCGCGCGAACATCCCCATCGCCAGGATGCCCAGCATGATGCCTTGGGCGAACAGCATCCACAGCTGCAACTGCCATGGCAGCGCGATGAAATCGCCCGCCGCGACGGCCAGCCAGGGCGGTGTCACGATCAGTGCCGAGACCACCGCCACGGCCGATGCCGCCGGGATGGCCGGCAGCTGCCACAGCCGCAACAGCGCACCAAAAACACCCCAGGTGCCGCCAGCGGCCACCAGCATCAGGTCGCCCTTCCAGACATCCGCGCGGTCGGTCGCCAGGCCTTCCCAGCCGATCATCAGCACACCCGACAGCATGACCAGCAGTGCCAGGACACGCCCGCGGGTCGGCCGCTCACCCAGCAAGGCCCAGCCGGCGAAGGCGGCGACAACTGGTGCGGTCATCGGCGCGATGGTGCCGCCATGCGCTGCCGGCGCCCATTGCAGCGCGCCGACGAAGGTCAGTTGGTTGCCCACGCCCCCCATGGTGACCAGCGCAAGCACGCGCCACAGCCCCAATTCCAGCAGTCGGTGGCGGATGCGCCAGGCGATCGGTGCGAGCAGAATCCCCGTCGGGATATAGCGCATGGCACCCAGGTCCAGCAGGTGAAAACCCTGGCCGTTCAGCGCCATGCGGGCCACGACCGCATGCCCGCCCCAGATGATGGAAGCCCCCAAACCCAACAGCAAACCAATGACAAGCCTGGATGGCATGCACCCAAACTGCGGGTGCGCGGCGCCTCAGGCAAGGACCAGATTCAGGTCCTCTGCCATGCGTTCGAAGGCGGTGCCGTAGACATGGATGGACACCGCGGTCTCCGCGCAGCAATTGGCCAGGCGGTGGATCATGTGGTCACAGGCCGGACCGTGGCTGAGGTCACCAGGCAGGCGCAAATGCAACGCCGTCGGGCGCAGCGTGCCGGCCTCGTAGAAATGTTCGGTCAGGATGCCCTGGTGGATGCCAAGCGCGCACCAGGCCTTGTGCGCATGCACCGGCGACATCTGCCCCGGGCGCCAGACCAGCGCGACGACGGCATAGCCATCGCCCTCGTGCAGCAGGTGGCGGGTGTAGCGGGTGTCGCAGCCGGGGCATTCCAGGCCGGCCAGCAGCAGCGGGTCCTGCAGGTGCGGCGCGAGGGCCGCGGCGACGCGCTTTTCGCGCCCCTCCAGCGGGGTGGCGACGGCATCGGCGATGGCGCCCAGCATGGCATCCAGCGGGCGGCGGGCGATCATGTTCATGTCGGGATTCCGGCTTCCGGGGCGGTGAGCGCTGCCAGCACCATCTGGCGGCTTTCATCCACTTGTTCGTGCATCAGGCGGGCGGCGTCCGGCCCGCGGCCAAGCGCCAGCATGTCGATCAGCGCGCGGTGTTCATGCGCCATTTCGCCCGAGCGGTCGCGACGCGACAGGCCCAGCACCAGCATGCGTGTGGATTCATCCAGCAGCCGGCCGATCTGGCGCGCGAGCCGCGCATTGCCCGAAAGTTCCGCGACCGCGACATGGAAGGCGCGGTTGGCATCCAGGAAATCGATCGCGCTGTCGCCATCACCGGGGCGGTAGCCGGCGGCGCAGACGGCATCCAGGCGGTCCAGCTCGCGCGTGTCCACGCGGCCCGCGGCGCGGCGCGCGGCCTCGGGTTCCAGGACCAGGCGCAGGTCAAACACTTCGTGGATGTCGCGCACCGTAACCAGACTGACGGTCCAGCCGCGGCGGGGGATGGCGGCGACCAGCCCTTCATCCGCAAGGCGTGCGAGGGCCGCGCGCACCGGCGCCTTGGTCAGCCCCAGCGCCGTGGCCAACGCGGCTTCCGCCAGCGCCGCACCCGGCGCCAGCCGGCACGCCAGAATGTCGCGCCGAATGGCGGCGGTGGCCTGTTCGGTCAGCGAGGCGGGCGGTTCGATGGCGGTGATCAGCGACACATCGCTGACATGTCACGACGTGATCAGGCTGTCCAGCGCTTTTTGGGCCGCCGCGATGGCGGCTGCGGGGGTGGTGTCGTTCTGGATGGTCACGACCGGCAGGCCGGCGGGCAGGGGGGCTTCGCGGGCCAGGCGGGCGGCGATATCGGCGGGGTCTTCGCGGCCGCGGGCGGCCAGGCGGGCGGCGCGCAGCGCGAGGGGTGCTGTGATTTCGAGCACCAGCAAGGGGTAGCGCTGGGCGGCCTTCGGCAGCACCGCGCGCGAGAGATTGGCGAAGACCGAACGCCCGGCGGCCAGGTGCGACTCGATGTCGCGCGGGATGCCATAGGACAGCCCATGCGCCTGCCATTGCAGCGCGAAGTCGCGGGCGGCGAATTGCGCCTCGGTCAGGGGTTCGTGGTCCTCGGCACCCTGGTCAGCGGGCCGGGTGATCGCGCGGCGGGCGAAGACGAAGTGCTGGTTATTGGCCAGGGCGGCGCGCAGGCCTGCCAGCACAGTGTCCTTGCCGGCACCAGAAGGGCCGACGGTCGCGATCAGCCGCGTCAGAACAGGCGCAGCCCGCCCAGGAAAG
>JAAFHD010000082.1:6198-10895 GCA_013298245.1 Alphaproteobacteria bacterium | reverse complement strand
CTGCTGGTCGGTGCTTCGGCCTTGTCCAGCACGCCATCGACCAGGCACTTCTTGCCGATCTTCTGGATGTTGCCCAGCGCCTTTTCCTCGATGGTGGTCAGGCCACCTTCGATGTTGCCCTTGGTCGGCTGGCTTTCGGACAGGTCGGAGGTCTTGTTCGCTTCGATCATGCGCTGATAGCGGTCGAACATTGCCTGGAACTGGTTGCGGATTTCCGGCGTGCGGCAACGTGCCGCCACCAGGTGTTCGCCACCGGTCAACTCCGACGTCTCGCCGAAGACCAGCGTATTGCCGTTCTCCCACAGCTTGTCGAAGGCATTGCCCACGGTCGGGCAGGATGCCAGGCCGCTGGTCGTGTCGCTCTCACCGCACTTTGTGGAAACCCACAGCTCCACCAGGTCGGCGCGCGTGCGCCGCAGGCGCGATGCGTGCTTCACCATCTTGTACGCCGCGCGCGAGGCGCTCGCGATGGTGTTGATGTCGCCATTCTGCTCGATGGCGAAACCCTCGACGGGCTTGCCGCTTTTCGCGATGCCTTCGACGATCTTGCCGGTCCAGCCGGGTTCGATCCCGATCACGACCACGCCCGCGACATTGGGGTTCGAGCCGCAGCCGATCAGTGTGCGGAAATGCAGTTCCAGGTCGGCGCCGAACTGCAGCCGCCCATAGGCGTGCGGGATGGCCAGCGCACCCTTGATGTTGTTCGCCACCGCTTCCGCGGCCGCATTCGACAGGTCATCCACCGGCAGGATGATGACGTGGTTGCGCACGCCCATCCGCCCATTCTCTCGGCGCCAGCCTTCGAAGCTGCCCTTCAGATCCATTCCCATGGTGCTTCCCCTTACCAGCGCTTCGTCTTGACGTTGTGGACGTGCAGATGCTCGCCCGGCGCGATGTCGGCGATCGCGCGGCCGATATCGACGCCATACTTGATGATCGCGTCGCCGGACTTGATCGCCTTGATCGCCAGCTTGTGACCGATCGGGATGTCCGACTTGGCGTCGAACTCGATCATCTTGTCCTGGTCCATGATCCAGCCGTTGATCCGGTTGGACGCGGTCAGGCCTTCCACCACGACCACGCCAACGGAATCGCCTTCGTCATGGACAATGAAATGCACTGTCATCGGCAGCCTCCTGTGTCTTATACAAGACTCGATCCTAGCGCCGGTCGCGTCCGGACGCAAAGCCCTCCCCTTTCGGCGCGGCGCGCTGGACCATCGCTGCCGACAAGGCCACAAGGACCACCCATGGCAGCCACGGATGACGACCAGGGCGAACCGCCCTTCGCTGATGACGAATACGGCCTGCCGCATATAGCCGCATTGGCCGCGGCCTTCGATGCCCATAACCGCGGCGATAGCGAGGCCTGGCTGCAATTCCCGCGCCACTGGTTTCGCCCGCCCGCCTGGTTCGACGCGCGCCTGCCGCCCGACAGCCAGGCCTTCCGCGACCAACAGGACCGGCTGTGGCGCGAAGTCACCGCACGCGACCGCGCGCATGACGCCGCAGAGGACGAACAGACGCCCGAAGTGGCCGCGATGGATTGGCGCACGCGTCCCGGCCTTTACGGCATGATGGTGCATGAGGCCGCGGACCACCTGCTCGCGATGGGCCAGATCCTCAAGCATTCAGGCCTGCGCTACGGCACGCGCATGATCGAATACGGCCCGGGCTTTGGGCAGATCGCGCTGGCACTCGCGCGGCTTGGCGTGCAGTGCTCGGTTGTCGATGTGAACCCGCATTTCATCACCGCGATCGAGCGCCAGGCGGAGATGTATAGTGTGCAGATCCGCACGCTGGTCGGCGAATTCGGTGACGCGCCGGAAGGCGACGGCACCTACGACCTCATCCTGTTCTATGAAGCGTTCCATCACAGCCGCGACCCCTTGGCGCTGCTGCGCCGACTGAAGTCGCGGCTCACACCGGGCGGGCGCATCATGCTGGCCGGCGAGCCAATCTATCCGATCGGGCAGGGCATCATGTTCACGCCATGGGGCCTGCGCGGCGCGCGCGACGCGATGGCGGTGATGCGCGGGCGGGGCTGGTATGAGGGCGGCTTCGATCCCGACTGGCTGGGCGAAGCCTTCGCGCGCGAAGGCTTCCGGCAGGTGATCCATGACGGCGCGGCGCTCTCACCCTGCGCGACCGTGCATGAATACGTGCCCGACGCGGATGCACAGAAGCTGGCAGATGCCTTCGCGGCGCGCTGGCGGAAGCGCCTGGCGCAGCCACGCCGCAACCGGCACTGGTTGGCACGACTGCTGCGGCGCTGAACGGGGTTCCACCGCGCGCTCGCTCATGGCACACCGCGCGCGTCCCAGCACAGGAGCGCACGATGGCCGGCGTCTATTTCTACGACGAAACCTGGTTCACCGAGGAGCCGAAGATCGTCGGCCCGATGGACCATGCCTTCTGGCTGGGCTCGGTCATTTTCGACGGCGCGCGCGCCATCAAGGGCTTTGCACCTGACCTGGACAAGCACAGCGCGCGGGCCGTGCGCAGCGCGCAGACGATGGGCATGAAGCCCACGAAAACCGCAGCCGAGATTGAAGCGCTGTGCCGCGAGGGCATCCGTCGCATGGGGCCTGACGCCACGCTGTATGTGCGGCCGATGTTCTTCATCCGCCGCGGCCTGGGTGCGGCGCGGCCGGACCCGGACAGCACGGATTTCGTGCTGTCCCTCTACGACGCGCCGCTGCCTCCGTTCGCCGGATTTTCGGCCATGCTGGCACCCTTCCGCCGCGCCGCGACCGACATGGCGCCGACCGATGCGAAGGCCGCATGCCTGTATCCGAATGGCGCGCGTGCCTCCGCCTGGGCGGCGGAACGCGGCGCGGATAATGCGGTGATGCTGGACCCCAATGGCAATGTCGCGGAATTCGCGTCGGCCAATATCTGGTTCGCCAAGGATGGCGTGGTGGTGACGCCGGCCGTCAACCACACCTTCCTCAACGGCATCACGCGCCAGCGGATCATCGGGCTGCTGAGCGCCGATGGCATGCGCGTGGAAGAACGCGCCGTGCGCGCGGAGGAGCTGGATACGGCTGACGAAATCTTCTCGACCGGCAACTACGGGAAGGTCACGCCCTGCACACGCTACAATGGCCGCGACCTGCCGATCGGCCCGGTCGCGACGCGCGCGCGGGATTTGTATTTCGGCTGGATGGAACAGGGCCAGCGCGTGGTGTGATCCACGTCCTGGCGCAAAGCGATGATGTGCTGATCATCGACAAGCCGGCGGGGTTGCCGCTCGACCCCGGGCGACACGGCGTGGCGTCGCTGGAAGCGCTGCTGCCGGCGCTGCGCACGGGGCGCTTCATCCCAGCACCTGCGCATCGGTTGGACCAGGATACCGCGGGCTGCCTGGCGCTGGCGCGCAGCAAGGCGGCGTTGCGCGAGCTCTCCGCGCGCTTCGCGGCGCGTGATGTGGGCAAGTTCTATTGGGCCGTGTTGCGTGGTGATGTCGCGGGCGATGACGGCGTGGTGGACGCGCCGCTGCTGAAGCACAGCACGCGCGCGGATGGCTGGCACATGCGCGTGGATGCGGCGGGTGCGGCGGCCGTGACGCGCTGGCGCGTGCTGGGCCGCGCGCCCGGCATGACATGGGTGGAATTGGCACCTGCCACCGGCCGCACGCACCAGCTGCGCGCGCATGCCGCGCATCTCGGCCACCCCATCATCGGCGATGCGCGCTATGGCGGCGGCGAGGGCATGCTGCATCTGCTGGCGCGGCGCCTGGTGATCGCGGGGCTGGACGCGACGGCGCCGGTGCCGCCGCACATGCAGGGGGCGATCGCGGCATGTGGTGGGTGATGCTGCTGTTGGCCACCACGCCCGCCATGGCACAGCGGCCTTTCTGCGATTTCGGTTCGGCGCTGGGCGCGCTTCGCGATGCGGATGCCGCGATGGCGGCACCGGTGCAGGGCTTGGTGGAAGGCCGCGAGCGCGCGGGGCGCGCGGCGGAATTGCTGGACGGCGCAGGTGCGACACTGATCGGCTGCGGCTGCCCCGATGCAGCGGCGCGCGCCAGCGAAGCCACACGGTTGGCAGAGGAAGCACGGCTGGGCGCCTCGGCTGCCGGCATCGGCGCAGCTTTCGTGCAGGCGCGCATGCGCATTGGTTGGACGCAGCAGGCACTCGGCACGCGCGGCTGTCGCTGATAGCTTGCGCGCATGCGGACCATGATCGTCGCCGGCGCACAGACCGGGCCTATCCAGCGCGCTGACAGTCGCGCGCACACGCTCGACCGCTTGATCGCGCTGCTGGAAAACGCGGCGGCGCAAGGGGCGCAATACGTCGTCTTCCCGGAACTGGCGCTGACCACCTTCTTCCCGCGCTGGCTGATCGAGAACCGGCAGGAGCTCGACACCTTCTACGAACGCGCGATGCCCAATCCGAACTGCCAGCGCCTGTTCGACCGCGCGCGCGAATTGCGCGTTGGTTTCTACCTGGGATTCGCGGAACTGACCGAGAACGGGCAGCGCTTCAACACTGCCATCACCGTCGGGCCTGATGGCGCGGTGCTGGGGAAGTACCGCAAAGTGCATCTACCCGGCAGCGCGGAGCCGCGCCCCGCGAACAAGCACCAGCAATTGGAAAAGCGCTACTTCCAATACGGCGATCTGGGCTTCCCCGCATTCCGTGGCGCCGTCGAATGGGGCGCGCCTGTCATGGGCATGCTGATCTGCAATGACC
>JAAFHD010000082.1:0-6188 GCA_013298245.1 Alphaproteobacteria bacterium | reverse complement strand
CGCACCTTCCATTCCACGCTGGCGGTGCAGGCGAATGCGTATTTCAACGCGACCTATGGCATCAGCATCGCCAAGGCGGGCACGGAGGATGGCGCGGGGTTGATCGGTGGCAGTGTCATCATCGACCCCAACGGCATGGTGCTGGCACAGGCCAAGACGCTGGGTGACGAGGTGATTGTCGCGGAGTGCGATTTCGCGCGCTGCCTGCAAGGGCGCGGGCCGGGGAAGATTTTTGATTTCGGTTTTCATCGCCGGCCGGAGCATTACCGGCGCATTGTCGATCAGGTGGGAATGGAGCCGATCGCGTGACGCGCCGGCTGGTGCTGGCGGCGGCGCAGCTTGGCCCGATCCAACGCGCAGAGGGGCGCGATGTGGCGGTGGGCCGCATGCTGCGCCTGATGGAAAAGGCGCATCAACGCGGCGCGCAGGTGGTGGTGTTTCCCGAACTGGCGCTGACCACCTTCTTCCCGCGCTGGTACGAAGAGGACCTGGCCAACGCCAACCACTGGTACGAAGCCGCGATGCCGTCCAACGCAACGGCACCGCTGTTCGAAGCGGCGCGCCGATATGGCATCGGCTTCCATCTGGGATACGCGGAACTGACGCCGGATGGGCATCGCTACAACACAGCGATCTATGTGCATCCGTCGGGCGAGACCGTGCTGAAATACCGCAAGGTGCACCTGCCGGGGCATCGCGATTTCGACCCGGTGCGGAAAGTGCAGCATTTGGAAAAGCGCTACTTCGAACCAGGCGATCTGGGCTTTCCGGTGATGCGCGCGCCCATCGCCGACACGGAAGCCAATATCGGCCTGATGATCTGCAACGATCGCCGCTGGCCCGAGGCATGGCGCGTGCTGGGCCTGCAGCAGGTGGAGCTGGTGATGCTGGGCTACAACACGCCCAGCATCAACGCCGAGAACAAGGGCTTCGAGGCGCATCACCTGCGCGTCGCGCATTCGCATTTGTCCATCCAGGCCGGCGCCTACCAGAATGCCTGCTTCGCCGTCGCCACCGCAAAGGCCGGCACGGAGGATGGACACGAACTCTTCGGCCACTCGATCATCGTCAATCCGCAGGGCGAGATCATGGCGCAAGCCACCAGCTGGGATGACGAACTGATCGTGGCGGAAGCGGACCTGGCGATGTGCGAACTCGGCCGGCGCACCATCTTCGATTTCGCGCGCCATCGCCGGCCGGAACACTACACGCGCATCACCACGCAGGTGGGCAGCGAAGCGCCGCCACGCTGGCAACCGACATAGTTGCAGGTTACGCTTTGCCCAACATCAAAGGGAGGCAACCATGACGCCACGCCGACTCCTCGCCGCTTTGGCGATCACCACTGCCATCGCCGCCCCCGCCGCGGCACAAACCGCCTGCCCGCATCGCGGCGCACTGGACGACGCCTTCTGCGACGCCAACCGCGACCTGGTGGCCGACGCGCCGGAACCCGCGCGCCAGCGCGACCCGTCCACGCTGGTCTTCGCCTATACGCCGGTCGAGGACCCCGCCCTCTACGCCGCGCAATTCCGCCCCTTCCTGGACCATCTGACCGCCTGCACCGGCCGCCGCGCCGTGTATTTCCAGGTGACCTCCAACGCCGCGCAGGTCGAGGCGATGCGCTCCGGCCGCCTGCATATCGCGGGTTTCTCGACCGGGCCGACGGCGTTTGCGGTGAATCTCGCCGGCGCCGTGCCCTTCGCCATCAAGGGCAATGCGGAGGCCTTCGAATCCTACCGCGTCGTGGTCATCACCCGCGCCAACTCGGACATCCGCACCATGGCCGATCTGCGCGGCCGGCGCGTGGCGCATACTTCGGCCACCTCCAACTCCGGCAACCTCGCGCCGCGCGCGCTGTTCCCCGCACTCGGCGTAACACCCGACACCGACTACCGCGTGCTGTTCTCGGGCGGCCATGACCGCAGCGTGATGGGCGTGAACGCCGGCGATTTCGACGCGGCACCGGTGGCGTCGGACGTGTTCAACCGCATGGTCGGCCGCGGCCAGGTGCGCGCAGAAAACATCCGCACCATCTGGCAATCCGACCCCTTCCCGACCAGCAGTTTCGCATTGGCGCACGACCTGCGGCCGGAACTCGCCGCGCGCATCCGCCAGTGCTTCTTCGACTATCGCTTCCCCGCCGCGATGCAGCGCGACCTCGGCGGCAATGACCGCTTCTGGCCCGCCACCTATCTGGAACATTGGGCGCCAGTGCGCGCCGTGGCCGATGCGGTGAATGCGCCCTACACGCGCGCCGCCTTCGATGTCGAAAGCCGCCGCGAATTGGAAGCCGAAGCCCGCCGCCGCGCGGCGCAGCAACAGCCCGCGACGCCGCCGGCAACCCCGCCCGCGGCGCCGCGCCCGCAGTGAGCGCTGGCCTCTCGCTGCGTGGGCTTTCGAAGTCCTATGTGCCGGGCAAGCCGGTGCTGCGCGACATCAGCCTGGACTTCGCGCCGGAGGGTGTGACCGCGATCATCGGTCCCTCCGGCACCGGCAAATCCACGCTGATCCGCTGCATCAACCGCCTGGTGGAGCCGACCGGCGGAAAGGTGCTGCTGGATGGCCAGGACCTGGTGCCGCTGCGCGGGCGCGCGCTGCGCCTGGCGCGCCGGCGGATCGGGATGGTGTTCCAGGAGTACAACCTGGTCGAGCGCCTGTCGGTGATGGAAAACCTGCTGTCGGGGCGGTTGGGCTATGTGCCGCTGTGGCGCGCCTGGCTGCGGAAATATCCGGAAGCGGATATCGCGCGCGCCTTCGATCTGCTGGACGCGGTGGGCCTGCCGGAACACGCGACGCGGCGGGCGGATGCATTGTCCGGCGGGCAGCGCCAACGTGTCGGCATCGCGCGCGCATTGATGCAGCGCCCGGCGCTGCTGCTGGCCGATGAACCGACCTCCTCGCTCGACCCGCGCACCGCGGTGGAGGTGATGGAATTGCTGACCACGCTGACGCGGCGCGAGCAGGTGCCGGTGATCATCAACATCCACAATGTGGAACTGGCCAAGCGGTACTGCGGTCGCATCATCGGCATGCACCAGGGCGAGGTGGTGTTCGATGGTCCGCCGGAAGCACTGCAAGCCTCGCACCTGACGCTGATCTATGGCGGCGAGGGTTGGCAGGAATGACCCGCACGGCCTTCGCGCCGAACTGGACCGCGCGCGGCGCGCTGCTGGCGTTGGCGCTGTACTGCGTCTTCGCGGTCACGCAGCTCGACATTTCCTGGGCGCGCGTGCTGACCGGATTCGGCGAGGGTGGGCGCTTCTTGGCCCGCATGTGGCCGCCGAATTTCGAACGCTGGGACACGCTGGTCGAGGGCATGCTGGAGAGCATCCAGATCGCGGTGCTGTCCTCGGTCGCAGGCATCATTCTGTCATTGCCGTTGGGGTTGCTGGCGGCGCGCAACCTCTCGCCCGCCTGGGTCTCGGCGCCGACGCGCGGCTTCATCGCGCTGTGCCGGTCACTGCACTACGTGATCGTCGCGATCCTCTTCGTGAAGGCGGTGGGCTTCGGCGCGCTGGCCGGTGTGGCGGCACTGACCGTGGCGTCGATGGGCTTCATCGCCAAGCTCTTCGCCGAGGCGATCGAGGAGATCAGCATGAAGCAGGTGGAGGCCGTGCGCGCGACGGGCGCCGGGCCTTTCGCCGTGCTGCTGTATGGCGTGCTGCCGCAGGTGGCGTCGCGCTTTGTGGGCTTCTGCATCTACCAGTTGGACAGCAACCTGCGGAATTCCACGCTGGTCGGCATCGTGGGTGCGGGCGGCATCGGCGGCACCTTGTTCGCGGCGTTCAAGCGCTTCGATTATGACTTCGTGGCGGCGATTTTGCTGTCGATCATCGCGCTAATCTTCGTCGCGGAACTGGTCTCCGGGCGCGTGCGGAAGGCGTTGCAGTGAGCGCGTCTCTGCAGCGCGAATGGCAGCGCTTCACGCCGCAGCAGCGCATCGGCCGCTGGCTGTTGCGGATGGCGATTGTCGCTGCCTGCGTCTGGGCCGTGCGCACGATTGAGATCATCCCCGAATTCCTCGCCGACGCGCCGCAGCAGATGGCCGATCTGCTGATCCGCATGTGGCCGCCCAATCTCGGCCACTACCGCGGCGGCGTGCATGACGCGCTGATCGAAACGCTGCACATCGCCACACTCGGCACCGTGCTGTCCTTCACCATGGCGGTGCCGTTGGCGTTGTTGACGGCGCGCAATGTCTGCCGCTTCGCGCCGATCAACGCGCTGGCGAATCTGTTGCTGGTGGCCTCGCGCAGCGTGAACAGCCTGGTCTGGGCGCTGCTGTTCGTGGCTGTCTTCGGGCCTGGCGCGCTGGCGGGCGTGCTGGCCATCGCGTGTCGTTCCGTGGGCTTCGTCGGCAAGCTGCTGGCCGAGGCGATTGAGGAAACGCCGCGCGGCCCGATGGAGGCGATGCAGGCCGTCGGCGCCCCCTGGGGCCACAGCATGATGAAGGGCATGTGGCCGCAGGTGCAGCCGGCCTTCTGGGGCATCGCGCTGTTCCGCTGGGACATCAATGTGCGTGAATCCGCAGTGCTGGGGTTGGTCGGCGCGGGCGGCATCGGCGTGGCGTTGGATGACGCGATCAACTTTTTCCACTGGGACCGCGTGGCGACGATTCTGTTGGCGATTTTGGTGGTGGTGGTGATCGCGGAAATCGTGGTGACGCAGATCCGCAAAAGGCTGATCTGACTCGATCGGATCGCACATGGCGGGCACCGCCATTGCGTGAATTCGAACGGCCAAGCCTATCGACGCAGACCAGGTGTCTCGACTGGCAGCCCCCGCGCGCGATGGGCCAGGAACAGCTCCAACGCCAGATAATCTGCGCCACCCAGCGGCAGTTGTTCGGCACGCACGCCAAGCGAACAGGCGCGCAGCCGGCGATGCAGGGAACCCAGCGTATTCCACTCCAGCCGATAGGCCGGGTAGCCGGTGCCGAGGCCGTTGCTGATCACATCGCCACGCAGGCGGCGGCCGGCATTCTCGTCATGGCACTGCCCGCAGGAGAGGTTCAGCTGACCTTGCCGCGTCGCGTAGAATTCGCGCCCGCGTTCGAGAAACGGCGCGGCCGCGCCATCCACTGGCACGGACATGGGCAGGCCGCGCGAACGCTGCGCGATGGCCGCCGTCAGCGACAGCAACGCTTGGCCTTCATACCCGAAGCGCGGGGCGCCCTGGTGTTCCTCGCGGCAGCGTTCGATGCGCAGTTCCAGGTTCAGCAACGCGCCATCCGCCGCCACCGCCGGGTAGCGCGCGGCCACACCCGCCATGCCCGCGATATCGCCATGGCAGGATTGGCAGGAGCGTTCGCCGGCGCGCCACAGCGCCTCGCCATCATCCACCCAAAGCCAACCAGGATGGCGCGACGGATCATCCTGCTGCGCGCGCAATTCGGGCGAGAGAAATTCGCGCGAAGGCCGCACGCCATCCGCCTGCGCCAGGCCCACACAGCACAGCAGCGCCGCGAGCGCGCGCTTCATGTGACGCTTTCCCCCGCGCGCCTCACGTCACGACCAGCCGCGCCTCGCGCCGATGCACCGCACCGCCATCCTCCTGCCATTCGAAATGCAGCGTGCCGGTCTCGGTCGCGACGGTGGTGAAGGCGACATAGGGGTTGGCGGTGATGCCCGCGGACAGCGCCATGCGGAACACCTCCTCGCCCGCGTAGGTCACGCGGAAGGAATGGATGATCCGGCGCGGCAGCGGCGTCAGGCCGGCCGCGGTGATCTCGCGTTCCATCGGGTGGCGCACGATGACGCGGATGGGCACGACATCGCCGCGCCGCGCGGTTTCTGGCATGGTGATGCGGGCGGTGAATTCGGTCATCAGCCGCCCTCCACGCAGGCGCCCAGGATGACGATCACCTCGCGCGAGGCGCGGTGCACCTGGCCGCGGCTGGTCTCGGCCAGCACGGTCACTTGCTGCGTCGTGGCAAGCCGGATGCGGGTTGCGATTTCCGCGCGGCCGGCGCGGTGCGACAGCGTGAAACTCGCCACGCGCGGCACCGGGTTGCGCTCCGACAGGACATGGATCGCGGTGACGAAATCCTGCGCGGTCCAGGGGCTGTCCACGCGCACCGACAGGTCAACGGAATTGCCGTTTTCCGACAGTGTCGGGATGTCCAGCGTGATGCCGCCATCGACCGGCGTGCGACCAGCCAGCAGCGCGCGTTCGGCGACGGAAAA
>JAAFHD010000081.1 GCA_013298245.1 Alphaproteobacteria bacterium | reverse complement strand
CATGGCCGCAGGCTACGCGGCCTTCGTCAATGGCGGGCGGCGCGTGGACCCCACCTTCGTGGACAGCGTTCAGGACACCCGCGGGCGCGTCATTTGGCGGTCCGATGCGCGGCGCTGCGCCACCTGCGCCAGCGGCCCGGACCGCGTGCCGGTGCTGGAAGACAATCGCCGCCAGATCACCGACCCGATCGCCGCTTTCCAGATGGTCAACATCCTGCAAGGCGTCGTGCAGCGCGGCACCGGTGGGCGCGCGGCCACTGGCCTGAACCGCCCGGTGGCGGGCAAGACCGGCACCACGGATGACTACAAGGATGCCTGGTTCATCGGCTTCACACCGGACATCGTGATCGCGGTGTGGGTGGGTTACGACGACCCGCGCACGCTGCGCCGCCCGGGCGAGCAAGGCGCGGATGTGACCGGCGGGCGCCTGGCCGCGCCGATCTTCCGCGACGTGCTGGCGGCCGCATTGCAAGGCAGCCCGGCAGTGCCGTTCCGCGCGCCGCCTGGTGTGTCGCTGGTGCGCGTCCAGCTCGACAACGGCCAGACCATCCTGGAGGCCTTCCGCCCGGGGACGGAAAATTCCGCCGTGCCGCCGGATGGCGGGATTTTCGCGCCTGGCGCGGCACAGCGTGTGGAGAGCGGTCTGGGCGGCCTGTATTAGTCAGGCCTGATCCCCGCACGTTGCAGAATGCCCGCCATGCGCGGGATTTCTTGCGCGATCAGCGCGCGCAATTCATCCGGCGTGCTGACCACCAGGTCCACGCCCAGATCCTGCACGCGCGCGCGCACTTCGGGGTCGCGCATCGCGGTCACCACTTCCGCATGGATGCGGTTGATGATGGCGGGCGGCGTGTTGCCCGGCGCGAACATGCCAAGCCAGGCGCGTGCGTCGAAGCCGGCATAGCCCTGCTCGGCCACTGTCGGCACATCCGGCAAGGTTGCCATGCGTTCTGGGCCGGAAACCGCCAGCGCGCGCACCGAACCATCACGCAAACGCGGCAGTGCCACGACGCCGCTCATGAAGGTGAAGGTGACGCGGCCGGTCAGCACATCCTGCAACTGCGTCGCCTGGTCGTTATAGGCGACGCCGGTCATCTCCACGCCCGTCAGCTGTGCGAGCAATTCGCCGCCGATATGCTGCGACGTGCCCTGGCCGGCATGCCCGAAGGTGACGCTGCCGGGGCGCGCGCGTGCCATGGCCACCAGTTCCGCCACGTTGTTCGCGGCGACGGATCGGCCCACCGCCAGCACATTCGTGGTGCGCCCCAGCAGCGAAATCGGCGTGAGATCGCGCACCGGATCATAGGGCGGGCGGGGCGACATGCTGATGCGCACGACGATCGCAGCATCACCGGACACGACCAGCGTGTGCCCATCCGGCCCGGCCTTCGCCACGCGGTCCACGCCGATGGTGCCGGCCGCACCCGTGACGTTGTTGACCACAACCGGCTGGCCCCAAGCGGCCTGCATTCGGGGCGACAGCAGCCGCGCCAGCAGGTCCTGCGGGGACCCCGGCCCGAAGGGCGCGACGATGGTCATGGCGCGATCTGGCCAGGCCAAAGCAGGACCGGCGGTCAGTGCGGTGGCGACAACGCCCGTGCCCAAGGCGCGGCGAGAAAGACGCATGGAAACCTCCCTGTCGGGCGCTGTGTTGCGCCGTTCCAGGGAGGCTATCTGCGTTTGCTCACACCGTGAAGTATTTCGCGCGCGGATGATGCAGCACGATGGCGCTGGTGGATTGCTCCGGGTGCAGCTGCCATTCGTCGCTGATCTCGACGCCGATACGTTCGGCACCCAGCAGCTTCAACAGTGGCGCCTGGTCTTCCAGCTTCGGGCATGCGGGATAACCAAAGGAATAGCGGCCGCCGCGGTATTCCTGTTGCAGCAACTTTTCCATGTCCGGCGCGTCCTCGGCCGAAAAACCCAGTTCGGCGCGGATGCGCTTATGCGTGTATTCCGCCAGCGCTTCCGCCATCTCCACGCCCAGGCCGTGCAGGTAGAGATAATCCTGGTAGCGATTCCCCTCGAACCATTCGCGCGCGATGTCCGAGGTGCGCTGCCCCATCGTCACCACCTGCAAACCGATCACGTCGCGCTGCGGGTCATCGATGTCGCGCACGAAATCGGCGATGCAATCGCCGTCTTCCTTCGGCTGGCGCGGCATGTTGAAGCGCGCGGCTTCCGTCGTGCCGTCCTGTTCGAACAGGATCAGGTCGTTGCCCTGCGCGGCACACTTCCAATAGCCGTAGATCGCCTGCGGCTTGAGGATGTCCTGCTCCTGCGTGATGGTCAGCATGCGCTTCAGCACGGGGCGCAATTCCTGCTTCGCCCAGCCCAGGAAATCATCAAGGCTGCGGCCGGCTTTCCGGAAGCCCCATTGGAACTGGTACAGGCTGCGCTCGTTGATGAAGGGCACCAGCGCCTTGGGGTCCGTCTCGATCACGCGCGCGCCCCAGAAGGGCGGCGTGGGAGTGGGCAGATCAGCCGTCACACGCCGCCGCCGGGCCTGCGCATAGCCCAGATCCACCGGCGCGAAACCACGCGGATCGGCGGTGCCCAGCACGCGCTTGGTGTTGGTCGATTTGCCGACGCGCTTCTGCTGCACCGTGGCCAGGTAGCCGTCGAAATCATTGCCCATCACCTTGTCCATCAGGTGCAGGCCATCGAAGGCGTCGCGCGCATAGACCACGCGCCCGCAGGCATAGGCCTTCACGCAGTCTTCTTCCACGTAGTTGCGCGTCAGCGCGGCACCGCCCAGCAGCACCGGAACATCTACGCCCTGGCGGGACATCTCTTCCAGGTTTTCGCGCATCACCACGGTGGATTTCACCAGCAGGCCGGACATGCCGATGGCATGCGCCTTGTGCTCCCTGGCCGCTTCCACGATCTGCGTCAGCGGCACCTTGATGCCGAGATTGATCACCTTGTAGCCATTGTTGGTCAGGATGATGTCGACCAGGTTCTTGCCGATGTCGTGCACATCGCCCTTCACCGTGCCCAGCACGATGATGCCTTTTTCCTGGCCCGCCACGCGCTCCATATGCGGTTCCAGATAGGCCACCGCGGCCTTCATCGTCTCCGCACTTTGCAGCACGAAGGGCAGCTGCATCTTGCCGGCGCCGAACAGCTCGCCCACCACCTTCATGCCGTCCAGCAGCACGTCGTTGATGATCTCGAGCGGCGTGATGCCCTTGGCCAGCGCATCGGCCAGTTCATCGTCCAGGCCCTTGCGATCACCATCGACGATGCGGTCCTTCAGGCGGCCTTCAACGGTTTCCGCCTTCACCTTCTTCACCGCATCCGCGGCCTTACGCCCAGCGAAGATTTCCAGCACTTTTTGCAGCGGGTCGTAGCCCTCCGCGCGGCGGTCAAAGATCAGGTCCTCGACCACCTTCACCTCTTCCGGCGGGATCAGGTGCAGCGGCTTGATCTTCGACACATGCACGATCGCGCCGGTCATGCCGGCCTTCACCGCCAGGTCCAGGAACACGCTGTTCAGCACATGCCGCGCCGCCGGGTTCAGGCCGAAACTGATGTTCGACAGCCCCAGGATGATCTGAATCTCTGGGAATTTCTCCCGGATCATACGGATGCCTTCCAGCGTCCACAGCCCCAGCTTCCGATCATCCTCATTGCCGGTCGCGATGGTGAAGGTCAGCGGGTCGATCATCAAATCCGACTGCGGCAGCCCGTACTGATTGCACGCGAAATCCACCAGGCGCTCGGCGATGCGCAGCTTGTCCTCGGCGGTCTTCGCCATGCCCACTTCATCGATGGTCAGCGCGATCACCGCCGCACCAAACTTCTTGGCGAGCTTCATGCGGTCATGCGCGGCACCCTCGCCTTCCTCGAAGTTGATCGAGTTGATGATCGCCTTGCCGCCATGCAGTTTCAGCGCCGCCTCGATGATCGGCGTCTCGGTCGAATCGATCACCAGCGG
Organism: Alphaproteobacteria bacterium; assembly: GCA_013298245.1. GTDB lineage: Bacteria > Pseudomonadota > Alphaproteobacteria > Acetobacterales > Acetobacteraceae > Rhodovarius. The sequence goes on along the minus strand of JAAFHD010000081.1, from coordinate 6,994 downwards.
CGAATTCACGCTGGCGGTGAAGCGACGGATCACCTCGCTCATCTCAACCAATTCATCGCGGCCAACAAAGGCCGTACAGATATCAAGGCTGTTCGACCCCTCCGCCACCTGCTCACGCCCAATCGCCAGGCAGCCATCCCAGTCATGCTGTTCCTGCCGCTCGCGCCAGGCCTTGGAACCATTGGCGTTGCAGCGTTCGCCAATCGAGAAATACGCATTCTCCTGCCGCAACGCCGTCGCGCCATACAGCGATGCGACAGACGGCACCCATAACGGCTTGCGCAACACCGGCGCCGGCCGCGCGGCTGCACCGCCACGCTTGCGCAGCATCGCATCCAGCGCCGCGATATGCGGCGTGTTCGTCCCGCAGCAACCGCCGATCAGGTTCACGCCGTACTCGGCGATGAAGCGCTCCATCCACACCGCCATCTCATCGGCGCCGAGCGGATAATGCGTCTTGCCATCGACCAGTTCCGGCAGGCCGGCATTGGGCTGCACGGAAATCACGCCCTGCCAGTTCTGCGCCAGCCAGCGCACATGCTCCGCCATTTCCTGCGGGCCGGTGGCGCAATTCAGCCCCATCAGCGGCACATCCAGGCTGTGCACCACGGCGGCGGCGGCGGCGATATCCGGCCCGACCAGCAAAGTGCCCGTGGTCTCCACGGTGACCTGCACAAAAATCGGAATATCGCTCTTCGCCTTCGCCCGCGCGATCTTCGCCGCATTCACCGCGGCCTTGATGTACAGCGTGTCCTGATTGGTCTCCGTCAGGATCGCATCAGCACCGCCGGCGATCAGCCCCTCGCACTGAATGATCAGCGCCGCTTCCAGATCGTCGTACGAAATATGCCCCAGCGACGGCAGCTTCGTGCCGGGCCCGATATCGCCAATCACCCACCGATGTCGCCCATCGGCGAAGGATTCCGCCGCCTCCCGCGCCAATTCCACCGCCACCTTGTTCAGCTCAAACGCGCGCGACCCAAGGCTGAATTCCTCCAGCGTGATCGGGCTGCCGCCAAAGGTATTGGTCAGCACCATATCCGCGCCGGCCGCGTAATAGCCCTGGTGGATTTCGCGCACGAGATCCGGCCGCGAGAGGCACAGCACATCGGTGCAGTTTTCCTGCCCCCAATAGTCGCGTTCGATATCCAGCGTCATCGCCTGCACACGGCTGCCCATGCCGCCGTCACACAACAGGACCTGGTGCTTCAACGCGTCGAGCAGATGCGGGCGGGTCATGGCGTTCTTTCAGAATTGCAGTTCAAGGGCGGCACGCGCGGGCGCGCCGACGCGCTCCGCGAGCCAAAGGCGCACCGGCAATGCGCCGGCGATGGGCTTGGTCGCGCGCAGCACGCAACCGGCCGGTTTCAACCACGCAACCAGCGTCGCATCATCGAAACCACGCCAACGATGCGCATGCTGGTCAGCAATATCGGCACGCGCATGCGGCGCGAAATCCACCAGCAACAAGCGCCCACGCGGGGCCAGCACACGCGCGGCTTCGGCCAGCGCAGCGGCGGGATCTTCCGCATAATGCAGCACCATCTGCATCGCGACGGTGTCAAAGGAACGGTCCGCCAAAGGCAGCCGATACAAATCCGCCTGGCGCACCGAACAGCGCGACAGCCCGCGTTCGGCAAGCCGCGCGCGGGCCAGCGCCAACATCTCGCGGCTGGCATCCACACCCAGCGCCGATTCCGCACGGTCCGCCAGCAGTTCCAGCAGACGCCCGGTGCCCGTGCCGATATCCAACAGACGGCCCAGAGGTGCGGTGAGCAGCGCGCGAATCGCGGCCTCGATCTTCGGCGCGGGCAGGTTCAGCGCGCGCATCTCGTCCCAATCCGCGCCATCACGGCGGAAGGCCGCGCTGATGGCGCGCGCGTGCTCGGCGGCGATGCGCGCAGCTTGCCGGCGATCATTCGCCAGCGTGGCGTCATCCTCCGGCAGGCGCGCCAGCAACTGGTGTACCAGCGCGGCCCCGGCCGGCACCTGGAAATACGCGTTCGCCCCTTCCGGGATGCGTTCCAGCAGCCGCGCTTCGACCAGCAGTTTCAAATGCCGTGACAGCCGGGGTTGCGATTGGCCCAGCACCGCGCACATATCCGTCACGTTCAGCGCGCCACGCGCGCAGAGTGCCAGCAGCCTGAGCCGCGTGGGTTCCGCCGCCGCGCGCAACTGGGTGAGGAGATCGTCCATGGCGGCGTGGACATGACATAAAGATATCCTTATGTCTATGGGGTATGGAACAACGCTCATGACATGGCGAGTGGATGCCCGTGTGCCGGTGCGCGTGCTGCGCGAATTGCCCACACTGGACGGCGCCGTGGCCGTGCTGGCTGAGGGCGCGGAACCCGCACTGCCTGCGCACATCGCGCGCGCCGTCTTCACGCTGCGCGATGCGCCGCACGCGGTGGCCTGCCTGTGCTGCCAGGGCCAGGGAGCTGCGGCCGCGGCGTTGGCCGCGCTGTTCCGCGCGCGCGCCACTGGCGGGCCGTGGTTCGACCAGGTCGTGGTGCTGGTGGCATCCGATGAAGGCGAAGCCGAAATCACCCAGGCACTGACCAAGGACATCCTGACCGTGGCGCGCTACAAGCTCGCATGACCTCCGCCGACACCCACCGCCGCGACGTCGCGCGCTATTATCGCTGGCTCGATCGCCTCGCCTGGATGCGCCAGAAGCGCGGCGAAACCGGCAGCCAGGCGCAGCCCGTGCATCGCCCGCTGCGCGACCCCGCGGGCGGCGAGACCAGCGCGCTGGTGATCCACCGCCTGATGCGCGAAGGGTTCACGCTGCCCGCCGCGCCGCGCGTGCTGGACGCCGGCTGCGGCTATGGCGCCACCATGCTGGACCTGGCCCCGCAGCTGGGCGGCGCTTGGCGCGGAATCACGCTCTCCAGCATCCAGGAACAGCGGGGCAACGCCGAAATCGCCGCCCGCAACCTGCACGATGTGCGGGTGGAAATCGGCAGCTACGACAACCCGCAACCAGGCCCGCATGACTGGGTCTATGGCATCGAAAGCCTCATCCATTCGCCCGACCCGGCGGCCACCATCGCCAACCTGGCGCGGGGCCTGGCACCGGGCGGCGTGCTGACCGTGGTGGACGACATGCCGGTCGAAAACCCCACACCGGACCAGGCCGCGCGCATCGCCACCTTCACCCGCTGCTGGCGCTGCCCGGCAGCGCCCACGCGCGCCGGTTGGATCGCGGCGATGCAGGCCGCGGGCCTGACCATCATCCACGAATACGACCTGACGCCGCTTGTACTGTCGCGATCCTTGTCGGAACTGGCCGCGCCCATGGCCGCCCGCGCGCGCGAAGCACGCTTCAAGCGCCTCTTCGGCTTCGGCTATCGGTCGGAGGCAGATCTCGGCGGCATGGCGCTGGAAACGCTGCATCGGGATGGCGGCATCCAGTACCGCATCATCTCGGGCCGGCGCGCATGAACAGCTATGACGCCATCGCCACCGAATACGCGCGGCATTTCCAAGATGAACTCGCGCACAAGCCAATGGACCGCGCGCTGCTGAATGATTTTGTCGGCCGCCGCCGCCTGCATGGCCCGATCGCCGATCTGGGCTGCGGGCCAGGCCATGTCGCCGCGCATATGAAAAGCCAGGGTGCGGATGTGGTCGGCATAGACAACGCGCCCGCCATGCTGGACCAGGCGCGCGCCCGCCACCCGGACATCACCTTCGAAGCGCATGACATGGTGGCACTGCCGCAAGCGCGTTTCAGCGGCATCGTCGCCTTCTATGTGTTCATCCACGCGGACGACGCGACGCTCGCCGCCGCATTGGGTTCCTGCCACGCGGCGCTGATCGCGGGCGGGCAAATCCTGGCCGCCGTGCATCTGGGCGAAGGCAGTATCCATCGCACAGAGATGTTCGGGATTCCGGTCGACCTCACCTTCCGCCTCTTCGCGCCTGGCGCGCTGGATGCAGCGCTGGAATCCGCCGGCTTCGAGATCATCGACAGCTACGCGCGCGATGCGATCCCCGATGCCGAATACCTCACGCGCCGCGCCTATATCCGCGCGCGGAAATCAGCTTAGCAACCGTTCGCTTTCGCTCTCGATCACGGCTTCCAGCTGTGCCATCAGCGCCGCGCGCGACAGCCCGACAGGCAGCGGCGGCAGCACGGAAATCGTCAGCACACCCGGCCGCTTGACGAAGGACCGCCGCCCCCAGAACAGCCCGCTATTGGTCGCGACCGGCACCACAGGCAGCCGCGTCGCCGATGCCAGCGCGGCCACACCAGGGTGATAGGGCAGGCGCTCCCCCGGCGCGCTGCGCGTGCCTTCCGGATAGATCACCAGTTGCCGCCCTTCGGCCACGCGCTGCTGCGCCTCGCGCACCATGCCGCGCAAGGCGGGCGCACCTGCCTCGCGGTCCACCGCGATCATCTGGGCACGGCGCGCATGCCAGCCCCAGACGGGAATCTTCAGCAATTCGCGCTTCATCACATAACAGGTGGCCGGCAACTGGCTGAACCAGAAGATAGTGTCGAAGGCCGACTGGTGCTTGCTGGCGATGATGACGGGGCCCGGGGGGATGTTCTGCGCACCCAGCACGCGCACGCGCAGGCCCAGCACCACCGCCATCTCTGCCCGGATCATCCAGGCATAGCCGCGCATCATCCAGCGCGTCGCGCCGCGCGGCAGTGCCAGCAGCGGTATCGACACCAGCGCCATCACACCCGTGCTGGTGAAAAACACCACATTGAACAGCAGCGAGCGCAACCAGATCATGGCAGCGCGCGCAGCCATTGCCGCACGGTCAGTTGCGCGGTGCCCCAGGCGATCAGCGCGGCCGCCGGCGGCATGACGGACAGCCCGATCCAGGGCGGCGCCGCGGCCGCGCCCACCAAGGGTGCCGCCATCGCGCCCAGCGCCATCAACAGCGGTATCGCGGCACCCGCGCCGATCACGCCACCCAGCGCCGACAACCAGGCCAGCCGCGCGGCGAAGCGCCCCGCGATCATGCGGTCGGTCGCGCCCATGTCGTGCAGGATCACGATGGTGCCGCGCCGCGCGGCAAGCCCCGCGCGCGTCGTCACCACGATCATGACCGCGCCGATCGCGACCACCAGCGCCAGCATCACCCAGGCCAGGCGCTGCACCGCGCGCGACAATGCCAACAGCCGCGCGACCCATATGCCATGCGCTTCCACGCTGGCGCCGGGGATTGTGGCCTGGATGCGCGCGGGCAGTTCCTCAGCACCGGTCAATGTCATCAGGCGCAATTCGATCAGCGCGGGCAGCGGCAGCGCGGTGGCTTCGCCCAACCAGGGGCGCAGCAAATCCGCCATGCGCGCGCGGTCCAACGCAGTGGCTTCCGCCACCCCCGGCAACGCGGACAAGCGCCGCGCCGCGACGTGCGGATCGGTCGCGGGCGGCACCTGCACCATGATGGCGGCGGCCGCACCGCCCTCCCATCGTGCCGACATCGAGGCGGCTGCCATCGCACCCGCCAGCGCCAGCGCGCCCAGCAGCGCCATGGCCGCGACCAGCACCGGCAACAGCCGGTCCGCCAGCGCGCGCTTCAGGCCCAGCGGATCACGCGTCTTCTTCATGCGGGTCCGCCAGACGGCCAGCGGCCAGGTGCAGAACGGGCGCCGGATATTCACCCAGCAGCGCGATATTGTGGGTGGCAACGATGACCGTGCTGCCCAGCCGATGCATCTCCCGCAGCAGGGCGATCACGCGGTGCGCCTGGTCGTCATCCAGCTGCGCGGTGGGTTCGTCCGCCAGCAACAGCGAGGGGCGTGCGACCACGGCACGCGCAAGTGCCACGCGTTGCTGTTCGCCGCCCGAAAGCGCTTCCGGCCGGTCATGCATGCGATGCGCGAGGCCGACCCAGCCCAGCATTTCCTTGGCGTCCGCCAGCAGCTGCGCCTCCCGCCGGCCGGCGATGCGCAAGGGCAGTGCCACATTGTCCAGCACATCCAGATGCGGCAGCAGCCGCACATCCTGGAACACGATGCCGATGCGCCGGCGCAGCCCGGGCAATTCGCGCCGGCGCGCGCCATGCACGGCCTGGCCCAGCACGAATAACCGCCCGGCGCTGGGCTTCACGGCCAAATGCAGCAGCTTCAGCAGCGATGATTTGCCGGCGCCGGACGCGCCGGTCAGCCAGGTGAAGCTGCCGGCATCCAGCGCGCAGGAAATGCCCGCCAAAGCCGGTGCTTCGGCGGCGGCATAGCGCAGCGAGATGTCGTCCAGGCGGACCATGCGCCCTTGTGCCAGGGCGGCGCGGGTTGCGCCATTGGCGCAACCCTCACCAGCGCACTACTTGCAGGCAGTGACCATGATTTCCACCAGGTGCCGGGCGCTGGCCATATTGGCCTCCACGCAGGCACGGGCGGGCTGGGCGCCGGCGGGCAGCCACTTGATCCACAGCTCGTTCATCGCATCCCGATCACGAATGTCCTTCAGCCAGATCTGCGCCGAGAGCAGGCGCGTGTTGTCGGTGCCATGGGCCTCCAGCGCCGCGTCGATCTTGGCGATGATTTCGGCGGTCTGGCCCTTCACGTCCTTGGACAGGTCATCGGCGGTGATGCCGGCCAGGTAGACGAAGCCGTGGTATTCCACGCTGGTGGACAGGATCTGGTTGGTGCCGTTGCGCTTGATGTGGCTCATGGGGTTCTCCGGGTTGGAAGTTTTTGGCTAGCGCGGCTTGGCGAAGGCCGCAATCACGGCACGGCGTAAGCGCTGCCGGAAGCGGCAGCACCGATCATGGTTTCGAACACGGATGCGCCGTGGATGGCTTCCTCCACCGGCAGCGGATAGGCGGGGCCACCGGCGCAGGCATGGGCGAAGGCTTCCAGCTCCGCGCGTTCAATGTCCGTCACGGGGAAGGTTTGCGTGCTCGGCGTGCCGTCGATGCCGCAGGTGGTCAGCGTTTCATGGCCATGCAGCGCGGCCCAGCCTTGCGTGCCGAACACCGCCACGCGCCACAAGCGCGGCGCCAGCGCCAGGGTGGCGAAGTTCAC
>JAAFHD010000080.1:4547-11187 GCA_013298245.1 Alphaproteobacteria bacterium | reverse complement strand
CCCGCCGCGGATCGCACCCAGCGCCGGCCCCACCTGGTTGAAGAACAGGTCGATGTCGCCGGCCAGCAGCGCCGTCTGTGTGAAGGGCTGGCCGCGGAAGGGCACGTGCAGCAGATCAAGATTGGCAGCGGCCGCGAATTGCGCGCCGGCCAGGTGCGTGGACGCGCCATTGCCGGTGGAGCCGTAGCTGACCGCCTGCGGCCGCGCGCGCGCGGCGACCAGCACATCGGGGCAGCCGCGCAAATTCGGCCGGCGTTCGACGCTGGTGGTCAGCACATTGGGCACATCGCCCATATGCGCGATGGGCGTGAAATCGCGCACCACATGGAAGGGAAGCTGGCGGTAAAGCGACTGGTTGATGGCATGCGTGCCCGCCGTGCCGAACAGCAGCGTGTATCCATCGGGCCGCGCCTTCGCGACGAAGTCGGACGCGATGTTGCCGCCCGCGCCAGTGCGGTTGTCGATGACCAAGGGCTGGCCTAGCAGGCGCTGCAACGGCTCCTGCATGCGGCGCGCATAGACATCGAGGCCCGAGCCATTGGGGAAGCCGGTCAGCAGCGTGATGGGGCGGCTTGGGAAGGCATCCTGCGCGAGTGCAGGCATGGCCAGAAGCGGCAGGGCGGCGAGGGTTCGACGATGCATGGTTGGCTCCCGTGACGGTGTGCCCGTAAGGTGGCCGCCATGATGAGCAACCGCAAGAACATCGCGCGCGGCGGGCGCGCGATCTATGGCGCGCCCTTGGGCATCCTGATGCTGCAAGCGCGTTTTCCGCGCATCCCGGGCGATATGGGCAATGGCACCACCTGGCCGTTTCCGGTGCTGTATCGCGTGGTGAAGGGTGCCTCGCCGGAACGCGTGGTGGTGGGCGGTGCCGCGGGGTTGCTGGATGATTTCATCGCCGCCGGGCGCGAATTGATCGAACTGGGTGCGGAGGCGATCACCACCAATTGCGGCTTCCTGTCGATCTTCCAGGCACAGATGCAGGCAGCGTTGCGCGTGCCGGTCGCCACGTCATCGATGATGCAGGTGCCATGGGTGCAGGCGACGCTGCCGGGCCAGCGCGTGGGGATCATCACGGTCAACGCATCGGGCATCACGCCCGCGCATCTGGCCGGTGCGGGCGTGCCCGCGGACACACCCATCGTCGGCACCGAGGGCGGGCAGGAATTCTTCCGCGTGCTGATCCGCGCGGAGAGCGAGGACATGGATGTGGACCTTGCGCGCGAGGATATTCTGGACGCCGCGCGCCGCCTGCGCGCCATGTGCCCTGACCTCGGCGCCATCGTGCTGGAATGCACCAACATGCCGCCCTATGCCGCCGACGTGGCCGAAGAAACCGGGCTGCCGGTCTACGACATCTACTCGCTGATCACCTGGTTTCACGCCGGCCTGCGCCCGCGCCGTTTCTGACGCCGAAGAGACTTGCGCACGGGTGCGGCCGCCCGCCATGCTGGGCCATGCGCGCGATCCTGCCCGTGCTGTTGCTGCTTGCCGCTTGCCAGGGCGCGCCGATGATGGCGCCCGTGCTGGAGGCGATGCCCGGCACCGCCAGCCCTTATCGGCCCGCCGGCCCACCCGCGACGGTCGCGCGGCAGGGCATGCCGCACGCCACCTTCATGCCCTTCCGCCAGGCCAATGGCCCAGGCCGCGCCACGGTTTCCGTGTTGGAAGGCCGCCTGCGCGATGAGGCGCGCGACGTCGCCGCACCCGCCTTCGAACAGGTCTTCAAGCGCATGCTGGATGGTGCGCGCAACGCCGCCGAACAGGTGGGCGAGCAACTGGAATTGCGGCGCGAAGCCACGGTGCTGCGCGATGGCGAAACGCTGTTGCGCTGTGGCCATGTGGTGCATGGCGGCGCCGAAGGGCCACCGCTTGGCCTATGGTGCGCGGGTGTGGTGGCCGAGCGCCTGGCGGTGATCCATGTGCGCACGCAGGACACACCAGGTGACATCGCAACCGCCACGGAATTCGCCGGCATCACGCTGCTGGCGCTGCGGCGCGGCGCGGATAGCGCGGGGCCTGATGCGCCAGCGCGGCCGGCACCGCCACCGGAATACCGGCCGCAGGGGCGCGACATCCGCACCTGACGCAGCTGTGGGGCTGATGCGATCAGACCCAGGTCACTTGCGCTTCAGCAGATCCCGCAATTCGGCCGCGACAGCATCCAAGGCGGCCAGCGCGCCATCAATGCTGTTCGACGCATTCTCAGGTGCCACGGGCGAGGTGTCGTCGTTCAGTAGTTTCTGCACACCCTTGATGGTGTAGCCCTGGGCGTAGAGCAGCGCCGAAATCCGGCGCAGCAGCGCGATATCCTCGGGCCGATAATAGCGCCGCCCGCCGCCGCGCTTCAGCGGCGTCAGCTGCGGAAACTTCCCTTCCCAGAATCGCAGCACGTGCTGCGGCACATTCAATTCATCGGCCACTTCGCTGATGGTGCGGAAGGCCTGCGCGCCCTTGCGGGGGCGCGGCTCTTCGGGCTCCAGGCCCGGCATGGGGACTTGTTCGGCGGTCATCAGTCGCGTTCGTTCGGCAGCGGGTCGCCGTTGATGCGCGCCTTCAGCACCTGGCTGGCGCGGAAGGTCAGCACCTTGCGCGCGGTGATCGGCACTTCCACGCCGGTCTTCGGATTACGCCCGATGCGCTGGGATTTCTGCCGCACGGCGAAGGTGCCGAATGCCGACAGCTTCACGGTTTCGCCCGCACCCAACGCATCGCACATGCGCGACAGCACGGATTCCAGCAGTGCCGCGGATTCCGTGCGTGAGAGGCCGACCTCGGCGTAGATCGCCTCGACCAACTGGGCGCGGGTCAGTGTTTCCATCGGTAAAGCCAATCCCTGCAAAGGCTTGAAGGGACAGCAAACCGGCTGCGCGCGCCCGCGTCAACCTTTAGGTCAGTCTGGACAGCCTGACCTCTACGCGGCGGTCAGCACGATGCGGCCCGTCACCTTGCCATCCTTCAGGCGGTTCAGCGCGGCATCCGCATTGTGCAGCGGCTCGTTGGTGAAGGGGATCGCGGGCAGGCCGCGGCTTTGCGCGATGCCGACCAATTCGCGCAATTCCTTCACGCTGCCCACATAGCTGCCGCGGATGGTCAGCGCGCGCATCGGCATCAATGGCAGCGGCACCGCCATCTCGCCGCCGAACAGCCCGACCTGCACGAGCTTTCCACCTTTGCGCAGCGCATCGAAGGCGAAGCGCGCGGTCTGCGTGCCGTTGACCAGGTCGATCACCGCACCCACCGCACCACCGGCGGCTGCGATGATGCGCTTGGTGGTGCCTTCCTCGCTGGCCAGCACGGTGTCGCTGGCACCTTGCGCGCGCGCGGCGGCCAGCTTCTCCTCGCTGACATCGACCACGACGATGCGCTGATGGTCCATCGCGCGCAGCACCGCGACCGCCTGCAAGCCAAGCCCACCCGCGCCCACGATCACGATGGGATCATCGGGTCGCATCGGCAGCACCTTGCGGATCGCGCTGAACACCGTGATGCCCGAACACGCATAGGTCGCGGCCAGCGAAGGGTCCAAGCCATCAAACGCGACCAGGTGCTTCCAATGCGTCGCCAGCACATGCGTCGCATAGCCACCATGCTGATAGACACCAAGGCTGCGCCCGGCGGAGCACATGTTCTCCTCGTCATTCAGGCAGTGCTCGCACACGCCGCAGCCGACCCAGGGGAAGACGATGCGGTGGTCACCGGCCTTCACATGGCCCTCGGCATCCGGCCCCCAGGCGATGACGCGGCCGACAATTTCATGGCCCATCGCCAGCGGCAATTTCATCCCGCGATCCACCATGCGCATCGTGCCGCGGCTGCCCATGTCGTACTCGCCTTCCCAGATATGCAGGTCCGAGTGGCAGACGCCGGCATGCGTCACTTCCAGCAACACCTGCGCGCCAGTCGGCGTGGGTGTCGGCAGTTCGATTTCCTGCAGGGGCTTTCCGTTCTCGACGACGGCCCAGGCGCGCATGATGCTTTCCTCCGATTTGGTTGTGGCCATGGGAACAGCCCTGTGCTGCGCGGTCAACGCCCCGCGCTTGCAACGGCGCGTGTGATGCCGGCAGAATCGTTCCGGCCTGCGATACGATGGCCGAGGGGGCGCTTCAGTGATCTTCGCCAGTTTCGAATTCCTGTTCCTGTTCCTGCCGCTGTTTTTCGCGGTGTATTTCCTGACGCCATTCAGGTGGCGGAACTGGCCGATCCTGATTCTCTCCTGGGCGTTTTATGCGTGGTGGCGGGTGGATTTTCTGGGCCTGCTGGTGGGTGTCACGCTGTTCACCTTCATCATCGCCTTGCGCATGGACGCGGCGGACGACCGCGCGCGCACGCGGCTGATGGTGGTGGGCCTGGTCGGCAATCTCGGCGTGCTGGCCTATTTCAAATACGCGAATTTCGGCGTGGCCAGCTTCAACCAGGCGATGGCCGCACTTGGCTTCGGCACGGTGAACTGGGCGGAGATCGTGCTGCCGATCGGCCTGTCATTCTACGTGCTGCAATCGGTGTCCTACCTGATCGACGTCTATCGCCGCGACGTGCCCGTCAGCCGTTCCTTCGTGAACTACGCGGCCTACAAGGCCATCTTCAGCCAGCTCATCGCCGGCCCCATCGTGCGCTATGCGGAGATCGAGCAGGAGCTGAAATCGCGTCATCACAGCCTGGCGCAATTTGGCGCAGGCGCCCGGCGCTTCATGGCCGGTTTCGCGATGAAGGTGATCATCGCCGACACACTCGCACCGCTGGTCGACGCATCCTTCGCGCTACCGAATCCCACAGTCGCCGACGCCTGGCTTGGCGCCATCGCCTACACCTTCCAGCTCTTCTTCGATTTCGCCGGCTATTCCGCGATGGCCATCGGCCTCGCGCTGATGATCGGCTTCCACTTCCCGGAAAACTTCAACTGGCCCTACCTCTCGCGCTCCATCCAGGAATTCTGGCAGCGCTGGCACATGACGCTGAGCCGCTTCCTGCGCGACTACCTCTACATCTCATTGGGCGGCAATCGCGGCGGCGCCGTGCGCACCTACATCAACCTGCTGCTGACCATGGTGATCGGCGGCTTCTGGCACGGCGCCAACTGGACCTTCATTCTCTGGGGCGTCTGGCATGGCGGGCTTTTGGCGCTGCATCGCGGCTGGTCGCGCGCCGGCTATGCGCTGCACGGCGCCATCGCCCTGCCGCTGACACTGCTCGCCGTGATCCTCGGTTGGGTTGTCTTCCGCGCGCATGACATGACGCAGGCCATCACGATGTATCGCGGCATGTTCGGCGCCAATGGCGTCCCACTATCCGACGCACTCGCCTGGCAGATCGTGCCCGAGCAATGGTGGATCAAGGCCGCCGCCGCGCTGCTCTGCGCGCTGCCCGGCTTCGGCTCCTGGCTGCCCTGGCAGCGCGACCCCGGCGCCATCCGTGGTGTGTGGCGCCTGGCCTGGCAGGTCGGGCCATCGGTCGCCTTCCTGCTCGCGATCATCATGCTCTACAGCCGGGCCGCCGTGCCCTTCCTGTATTTCCAGTTCTGAGGGGCGCGCCATGATCCGACGCGACATCGACAAGGCGGGCGGCAAGATGGCCGCCGTGCTGCAAGGCCTTTTCGCGCTGGCCTGGCTGGGCTTCGGCGTGTGGCAGGGCATCGCCGCGCTCTCCACGGAATCCGCGCGCAATCGCCTCGCACCCACCTTCAATTTCGACGCGTTCTTCGCTGGCCGCACGGCAGCCGCGATCAACCACGTCATGGCACACGACCTGCCAGTGGATGCGGCGCTGCGCGGCACCGGCGGCGCGCTGCGCTGGCGCCTGTTTGCATCCGGCGGGCCGCAGACTCGCGTGGGCTGCGACGACTGGCTGTACCTCACGGAAGAACTGCGCCCCTGGGACAACGCGCAGGCCAATATGGAAGCCCGCGCCGCCGGCCTGCGCGCGGTGCGCGATGCGCTCGCCGCGCGCGGCATTCCGCTGGTCATCGCCATCGCGCCGGACAAGGCGCGCGTGCACCCGGAAAACCTTTGCGGCGCGCCATGGTCCGCGCAATCCCAGGCGCGGCACGATGCCTTCCTCGCACTGCTGGCAGGGCAGGGCGTGCGCGTCGTGGACAGCCTGAGCGCCTTGCGCGCCGGCCTGGCGCAAGGCCCCGTCTATCTGCGCACCGACACGCATTGGAACCAGCGTGGCGCGGCCTTGGTGGCGCGCGCCATTGCCGAAGCGGCGCACGGCTTTCCGCTGGAACGCCCCGGTGGTTTCACCACCACGCAAGAGGCCGCGCTGTCCCACCCCGGTGACCTGTTGCGCCTGATGAACCTGGACCACATGCCCGACCGCTGGCGTCCGCGCCCTGATATTTTCGGCCGCGCGCGCACCACCGCACCAGAACCCGCGGGCGGCGGATTGCTGGATGAAACGCCTGCGCCGCAGGTCGTGTTGCTGGGTTCCTCCTATTCGGTGAACGGCAATTTCCACGGCGCGTTGCAGGAAGCGTTGGGCGCGTCGGTTGCAAATTTCGGCCAGGCGGGCGCTGGCTTTGCGGGTGCAGCGATGCGCTACTTCGCGTCCCCCGCCTGGCGCGAATCACCGCCGCGCATTGTCGTGTGGGAAGTGCTGGAACGCGCCTTGGCCCAACCGCTCAGCGCGGAGGAACGCGCCT
>JAAFHD010000080.1:0-4537 GCA_013298245.1 Alphaproteobacteria bacterium | reverse complement strand
CTCTCCGCACCGCTGCGTTGAAGGAAGCGGCATCTCCCTGGTAGAGATGTGTGATGCCGATGGCCCCCAAACTGCCCGAATGGGCTGCGCCCCTGCCCGCGGGCCTGCGCGCCCAGCTGGCCGAAGCGCTGGGCGCCGTCACGCGCGATGCGCGCAACATGCCGGCTGTCATCCGCGTGGCGAAGGACATGCTGGCGACCGACCATGCCGCCGTGGCGATCGCCGCCGCGCGCCACGTCGCACCACTGGCTGCGGGCAGCCACGCAGCACTGCTCGACCTCTCGCTGGTCTTTGACGCCGCCGGCGCGCGCGCCGACGCGATCGAGGCAGCGCTGGCCGCGCACCAGCTGCGCCCGGACGACAGCGCCGGCGAACTCCACCTCGGCAGCCTGCTGATGGCCGAGGGCCGGCACCGCGAGGCCGGCGAATACCTGGCCCGCCACGCCAATCTGCCAGGTGCGAAGCCGGAGGGCTGGTACATGCTCTCCGTCGCACTGCACATGACGGGCGATCTGCGCCGTGCCGTGCATGCCGGCGAACGTGCGTTTGAACTGAACCCAGGCCACCCGGATTATGCGTTGCACACCGCCGGCATCATGGGTGTGCTGGGGCGTTTTGGTGACGCCGTGTCGCTGCTCAAGCGCTTCCTGGAGGAACACCCCGACCACCCGCGCGCCTGGCGCAGCCTGTCGGGCATGCAGGAGGTCACCGGCGATGTCGACGCTGCCTTCGCATCCGCCGAACGCGCGCTGGCATTGGCGCCGGATGACGAAGCGCTGCGCACGCATCGCGACCACATGGCGGCACTCGCCGGCCCTTCGGCGGTCAGTGCCGGTGCCGTCGCCGAATGGGCCACGCGGCAAGGCCCGCGCCGCCAGGCCGTGGTGCCGCGCCAGCCCAATCCATGGCAGCTGGTCAGCGCCTGGGGCCGCAAGATCGTCACGCTGATGCTGTGGGAAATGCAGACGCGCTTCGCCCATTCGAAGCTGGGCTATCTGTGGGGCATCGTGGAGCCCATGGGGCATGTCGCGACCATCGGCGTGGTGTTTGCGCTGGCCAGCAGCGGGCAGCCGCCGGTGGGTGACAACCTGTTCCTGTATTACGTGACGGGCGTGTGCCTCTACATGGCATTCCAGCGCGGATCGGAAGACACGGCGAATGCCATGGCGGCATCGCGCACCGCGCTGATGCTGCCCAATGTGCGGCCCTTGGATGTCATCCTGGCGCGCGTCGGCGTGACGGGAATCACTGACGCGATCTCGCTGATCGTGCTGGTGGTGGGGCTGGGGCTGGTGGCTGGTTCGCAGATCTGGCCGCGTGACCCCGCGCTGTGCATCGCGGCCTTCGCGCTGACGGTCGCACTGGGCTGCGGCACCGGCATGATCAACATGGCGATCCGCAGCTACATCGCGTCATGGGAGTATATCTGGCAGTTCGTGTCGCGGTTTCTCTACTTCCTGTCGGGCATCTACTATTCGCCGCTGGCGATGCCCAACGCGATCCGCGACATCCTGGTGTGGAACCCGGTGCTGCAGGTGATCGAGCTGTTCCGCGCCGGCTTCTACCCCAGCTATGAACCGCCGTGGCTGGATGTGCCCTACATCATCGCCTTCGTCGCGATGATGCTGCTGGTGGGGCTGGCCTTGCAGCGCGTGGTGCTAAGGCGCTTGCTGGCGGGTGTGGCGGGGTAGGTCAGCGCGCGCCCTTGGCGATGGGTGCCACGAACTGCGCCTCGGTATCCCAGGGGAACAGGATCCAGGTGTCCTGGCTGACCTCGGTGATGAAGGTGTCCACCGTGGGCTTGCCCTTGGGCTTCGCATAGACGGTGGCGAAATGCGCGCGGGGCAGCATGGCGCGGATCACCCGCGCGGTCGCGCCGGTATCCACCAGGTCATCGATGATCAGCCAGCCCGCGCCATCACCCGCGGCGACGGGTGATTTCGCGACCTGCGGTTCGCCCTTCTGCTCTTCGTCATAGGTGATGATGCTGGCGGTCTCGATGATGCGGCATTCCAGTTCGCGCGCGATGATCGCGGCCGGAATCAGACCGCCCCGCGTGATCGCGACCACGCCCGACCACGGGCCTTTTTCCAGCAGGCGCCAGGCAAGCGCCTTGGCATCGCGATGCAGCTGGTCCCAGGTCACGGTGAAGTATTTCTCGGCCATCTCTCAGAACATCCTTCCGCCATTCGGCACATTGTGGTCAGTGTGCAGCAGCACGACGGCGCCATTCGCGTCGGGCAGGCCCAGCACCAGGAATTCGCTCATGAAAGGCCCCACCTGGCGGGGCGGAAAATTCAGCACGCCCACGACCTGGCGGCCGATCAGCGCATCGGGCGTGTAGTGCACCGTCAACTGCGCCGAGGTCTTCTTCACGCCGTGCGGCGCGCCGAAATCCACCCACAGTTTGAAGGCGGGCTTGCGCGCTTCGGGGAAGGGTTCCGCGCGCAGCACGGTGCCGGCGCGAATCTCGACGCGTTCGAAATCGGCCCAGGTGATGGTCGCTTCCATGCGCGCGCCGGATAGCTTGGGCGGGGCGCGCGCGAAAGGGGGCGCCCGGTTGGACGCGGGAGCAACCGTGGCTATGGTGCCGTCGATCCGGGGGCGCGCATGGACATCAACGACGTGATCAGGGACGTGGTTCCGGGCCGGAGCTTTGTGGATATCGGCGGCCTTTGGGGCACCGTGAATGAACGCGTGAGTGTGGCGGTGAACGGCGGCGCCAGCGAAGTGACGATGTTCGATCATGCGCCGGTGGAATCCGAACTCTGGTCGCTGTTCCACCAGCGCTGCGTGGAACAAGGGGCAGCGGGCTATCGCGCCATCCACGGCGACCTCGATAAGGATGAGCAGACCGCGCAGCTCGGCACCGTTGATGTCGTGCATTGTTCGGGCGTGCTGTACCACGTGCCCAACCCGCTGCTGACGATCGAGCGCCTGGCGCGGCTGACCGGCCGCTGGCTTTTGCTCGGCACCTGCACACTGCCCGAGCGGATCGAGAACGCGGACGGTGCGCTGGATCTCTCGCAAGGCCGCGTGGTGTTCGCGCCTGCCTTGAACGCGGCGGATCGCGCAGTGCTGTCGGCGTACTACAACGAACGCGGCATCCAGCTGCTCGGCATCAACAGCCCCCATGCCTTCACCTGGGGCGCGCCTGGCGCCTGGGACTATAGCCCCTGGTGGTGGCATTGGAGCGTCGAGACCGTGGCCCGGATGGTTGAACTCAACGGCTTCACAGTGCGCCAGACATTCGAGAACTGGGCTGGCCTTTCCCACTATCTGATTTGCGAAAGAAACTGACGATGCGCGATTTTCATCTCCCTGGCCGCAGCCCGGTCATCTCCGCGCGCGGCATGGCCGCGACGTCCATGCCGGCGGCGACGATGACCGCGCTGGATGTGCTGCGCGGCGGCGGCAATGCGCTGGATGCGGCGATTGCCGCGACCGCGGTATTGGGCGTGATCGAGCCGCAATCGACCGGCATCGGTGGCGATTGTTTTTGTCTCTATGCGCCCGCCGGCACGGGCGAGGTGATCGCGATGAATGGCTCCGGCCGCGCGCCGGGCGCGTCGACGCCGGAGGCGTTGCGCGCGCGCCAGGTGAACGCGCTGGAGCAGACCAGCCCGCATGTCGTGACCATCCCCGGCGCGGTGTCGGCCTGGGCCAAGCTGAATGCGCGCTTCGGCCGCAAGGGGCTGGATGAATTGCTGGAACCCGCCGCGCGCTTCGCCGAGGGCGGCTTCCATGTGCATGCGCGCGTCGCGACGGATTGGGCGGATGGTGCTGCGAAACTGGCCAAGCACGCGGCTTCGGCGGCGGCCTATCTGCCAGGTGGGCGCGCGCCTGCGCATGGTGATCGCATCGCCTTCCCGGCCCTGGCGCGCACGCTGCGCGCGATCGGCAAGCACGGCCCCAAGGCCTTCTACGAAGGTGCCGTCGCCGCCGACATGACGCGCACGCTGCAAGCCCTGGGCGGCCTGCACACCGAGGAGGATTTCGCGCGCGGTGATGCCGCTGAATTCGTCACGCCGATCCGCACGCGCTGGCGCGGCATGGATGTCTATCAATGCCCGCCCAACGGGACCGGCATCATCGCGCTGATGATGCTGAACCTGCTCGGCCGCCTCGACACGCCAGGGCAGGGCGCCATCAGCGCCGAGCGTTTCCATCGCCACATCGAAGCCGCGCGCCTGGCCTATCGCGACCGCGACGCCTTCATCGCCGACCCCGCGCAGATCGATGTGCCGGTCGAAAAACTGCTCTCCGCCGGCTATTCCGATGCGCTCGCCAAGCTGATCCGCGACGATGCCGCGATGGTGCTGCCGCCCGCCGGTGAGAGCGACCTCGCGCGCCACAAGGACACGATCTACATGTGCGTCGTCGATGAAGACGGCAACGCGTGTTCCTTCATCAACTCGCTCTTCGAGGGTTTTGGTTCCGGCATCACCGCGGGTGAATCTGGCGTGCTGCTGCACAATCGCGGCTTCGGTTTCCGCCTGGAGGAAGGCCATCCCAACTGCATCGCGCCCAACAAGCG
>JAAFHD010000008.1 GCA_013298245.1 Alphaproteobacteria bacterium | reverse complement strand
CCGATGGTGACGGCGGATGCGGCGCTGACGCAGCGTGGTTGGGTGGGCCTGGCGTTGGGGCTGCTGGGTGCCGCGCTGGTGATCCTGTCCGGTGATGCGGTGCGTGGCGGCGATGCGGTCAGCTACGTCTTCGCCGCGCTGGCCTTGGCGTTGATGACGGCGAGCGCGTTGCTGGAACGGCGTGGCGGCAGGTCCTGCCATCCGGTCACGGCCAACCTGGTGATGTGTGCCGTGGCGCTGGTCGCGACGACGTTGCTCGCGCTGCCGCTGGTGCCGATGCGCGTGGAATGGGCGCCGCAGATGATCGCGGGGTTGGCGTATCTCGTGCTGGTGAATTCGCTGGTGTCGCTGTCACTGCTGTTCGCGATGTTGCGGCATGGGGAGGCAGCGCGCGCATCTGCGGTGTTCTTCCTGGTGCCGCTGGTCGCGGCCGCGATCGCCTGGGTTGTGCTGGATGAGGCGATGTCGGCGCTGGCCATCGTCGGCACCGCGTTGGCGGCGGCCGGCGTGGCGCTGGCGATGCGTCGCTGATCAGGTGCGGCGGATGTTCCAGAACAGCGTGGGGCCTTTCAGCACGCCTTCTATCCCGCGGCGCCAGGCGGTCGGCTGGAAGAATTGGCCCAGGGGGATGTAGGGCACGTCCTGGAAGGCCTGTTCCTGGATGCGCGCGGCGACGGCGCGTTGTGCTGGCACGCCATCGGCGGCCAGCCATTCCTCGCGCAGTGCTTCCAGCGGCGGTGAATTTGGCCAACCGAAGAAGGCGTTTGCGCCATGCGCGCGCAGCAGCGGATTCACCGCCGGGTTCATCAGGTCGAGGCCCGAGAAGAACGTGAACAGCATGTTCCACCCGCCTTGTGCCGGCGCATTGCGGTTGGCGCGGCGCTGCACGACGGTGGCCCAGTCGGTGGGGCGGTAGTCGAGCGTGGCACCGGCGCGGCGCAGCAGGTCGGCGCCCACTTCCACCAGCGCCTGCACCTGCGGGTAGTCGGCCGGGCCGATGAGCGAGACCGGCACGCCTGAGAGCGCGCGGCGGGTGGCGGCGATGTCGCGCGGGCCGGTCAGCGCGGCCATGCCGGCCTGATTTTCCATGGGCGAGCCGGGCGGAAAAAAGCCCACGCCGCTGCGCCACATACTGGGGTCGGTGCCGGCGACGGCGCGCATGAAGTCTTCCTGCGCGATGGCGTGCAGCAGGGCCCGGCGCATGGCGGGGTCATCGAAGGGCGGGTGCATGTGGTTCACGCGCAGCATGGCGATGAAGCCAGCCGGGTCAGGGTTTTCCAGCACGACGTCGCGGGCGCGGCGCAGCAGAGGCAACAGGTCGGTGGGCGGGTATTCCCAGGCGTCCACTGCGCCGGTCTGGATGGCGGCGGCGGCGGTCGCGGCGTCGGGGATGGTGCGCCATTCGACGCGCTCGATATGCACGCGCTTGGGGCCGGCGGTGCCGCTGGGGGTGCCGCCCGCGCGCGGCACATAGCCTGCGAAACGCTGGTAGACATTCAGCGCGCCGGGCACGCGTTCGGACGCGATGTAGCGGAAGGGGCCGCTGCCGGTCATCTCGGTGATGGCGGTGGCGGGGTCGGTGCGGGCGATGCGTTCAGGCATGATGAAGCAGACGGGCGGCGAGGATTTCGCGAGCGCGTCCACCAGGAAGGGGAAGGGGCGGCGCAGGCGGAAGACGATGTCGCGGTCGCCGTCGGCTGCGAGTTCATCGGTGAGTGCGAGCACTGTCTGGCCCAGCTGATCGCGCGCGGCCCAGCGACGGATGGAGGCGACGGCGTCGCGCGCCAGAACCGGCGCGCCGTCATGGAAGACCAGGCCCTCGCGCAGGCGGATGGTGATGCGCCGGCCGTCATCGGTGGTCTGCACGCCCTCGGCCATTTGCGGCTGCGGGCGGTAGGATTCGTCGAGGCCGAAGAGCTGGTCGAAGACCATGAAGGCGTGGTTGCGCGTGATGTAGGTGGTGGTGATGACCGGGTCGAGAACTGACAGGTCCGATGCCGGCACGAAGCGCAGCGGGCGCGCGGCAGGCTGGGCCAGCGCTGGCGCGGCCAGCACCGGAAACGAGAGAACAGCGCGTCTTTGCATCAGGTGATCCATTCGAGGCCTTGAGAGAGTTCGCGACAGCCTGCCGCCTGGTTACTACGCGATTGACCGGGTTTTGGATGCGGCCCAGCATCGCGCCGAGGGAGACAAGCGATGCCGCATGCAGGCCTGAATTTCGGGATTTTCCTGGCACCTTTCCACCGACTGGGTGACAACCCGACGCTGGCCATCCAGCGCGACATGGAACTGATCGTGCTGCTGGACAACCTTGGCTACGACGAGGCCTGGGTGGGCGAGCACCACTCCGCCGGTTGGGAAACCATCGCGTCGCCCGAGGTGTTCATCGGAGCGGCCATCGAGCGCACGAAGCATATCCGGCTGGGTTCCGGCGTGACCTCCCTGCCCTATCATCATCCGTTGCTGGTGGCGCAGCGCTTCGTGCAGCTGGACCACATGTCGCGCGGGCGGACCATGCTGGGTTGTGGGCCGGGGGCGCTGGCGTCCGACGCCTACATGATGGGGATTCCGCCGGAGACGCAGCGGCGGCGGATGGAGGAATCGCTCTCCGCCATCGTGAAGCTGCTGGCCTGCGAGGAACCCGTCACGATGGAGACAGACTGGTTCACGCTGAAGGATGCGCGGCTGCATCTGGCGCCGTATTCCGACCCGCGTTTCCCGATTGCGGTGGCGACCAGCACGACGCCTTCGGGCGTGATGGCGGCGTCCAAGCACGGGCTTGGTATGTTGTCGCTGGGTGCTGGTTTGCCGGGCGGGCCACAGAAGCTGGCGGAGCAATGGCGCCTGGCGGAAAGCGAGGCCGCGAAGCATGGCGTGGCGATGAACCGGCGCGACTGGCGCCTGGTGGTGAACATGCATTGCGCCGAGGATGATGAGCGCGCCTTCCGCGATGTCGCGAAGGGCGAGCGCATCGAGACGGAGGGTTATTTCGGCGAAGTGCTGGCCCGCCCGCCGACGCGCAGCGAGGACCCGCTGGGTGATGGGTTGCGTGCTGGTACGACGTTGGTCGGCAGTCCCGATACGGTGGCCGATGGCATTTCGCGGCTGCTGCAATTCACCGATGGCGGTGCGGGTGCGGTGCTGTTCCGCGCGCATGAATGGGCGGATAGAGAAGCCACCTGGCGCAGTTTTGAATTGTTCGCGCGTTGGGTGATGCCGCGGTTTCAGGACAGCTTGCGAATGCCCACGCAAAGCCGCGAGTGGTGCGTGGAAAATCGCGGCGGCATCTTCGCGCCGAACATGCAGGCGCTACACAAGGCCTTCACAGATGCGGGCATGGCGGTGCCGCAGATCGATAGGCTGAAGGTACGCGAGGGGTAGCTACGCGGACGCCATACGCGGCCGCCGCGTGCGCACATCCTGCCACAAGGCCAGTGCGACGGCGGCGCCCATGAATCCGGCGGCCAGCACGAAGACGGCCTGCGCCTGGCCGTGGTCCAGCAGCAGGCCGAAGGCAGGCGGGCCGAACACGCCGCCGATGTTGAAGCCGGTGCTGACAATGCCGAACACCGTGCCGGCCTGGCCGGGCGGTGCGGCGGCGCGCACCAGCATGTCGCGCGATGGCATGATGAGGCCGGAGAGCAGACCGGATGCGCCCATGCACAGGGTCAGTGCAATGGGGTCCATCCGCACGACGCCGGCCAGCAGAATCAGCAGGCCGGCCGCGCCGAAGCCGCATGCCGCGACGATGCCATGGCGGCGCGTGCGATCGGCGATCCAGCCGCCGGCCAGCACGCCGAAGGCGCTGCATGCAAGCCACGCCGTCAGTGCCATGTTGGCGGCCGTCAGCGATGTGCCGTTGAGTTCCTGCCAGGCCGGCACGCCGAAGCCCTGCACCGCGCCGGATGACAGCGTGATCAGCATGAAGAAGACAAACAGCACCGCGACGGCGCCGGTCAGCACGGATGGTGCGGCAGCATCTGCGCGGGCGGCGCGTGGCTTGGTGGTTTCAGCACGGGCGGCGCGCAGCAGAGGTAGTGCTGCCAGCGGGCCCAGCAGGCCGGCCACGATTAGCGCGCCATGCAGGCCGAACAACCAGGCCGCACCCAGCATGAAGGCGGGTGCCGCCGCACCGCCCGCATAGCCCGCGAAAGTATGGATGGAAAAGGCGCGGCCGACGCGGCCCTCGCCGATGCTGCTGCCCAAGATCGCGTAATCGGCGGGGTGGTAGGTGCTGTTGGCCAGGCCCGCCATGGCGGCCGCCAAAAGTATCATGGAATAGCTGCCCGTGAGGCCAGCGAGGATGAAGGCGGCACCGCCCAGAAGAAGGCCCGCGATCAGCACGCGATGCGCGCCCATGCGGTCCACGACGAGGCCCATCGGTGCCTGGGTGAGTGCGGAGACGATGTTGAACACCGTCATCGCGAGGCCGAGTTCGAGGAAGGAGACGTTCAGTTCATCGCGCAGCAAGGGGAAGAGCGGCGGCAGGACGAGGATGTGGACGTGGCTGACCGCATGCGCGCCGGAAATGGCGGAAAGGTTGCGCTTTTCCGCTGGTGTGAACATCAGTGTGCTTCCGCCCAGTTGCGGCCATGGCCGACTTCGACCAGCAGCGGCACGCGCAGTTGCGCGACGTTCTGCATGGTGTCGCGCAGGACGATGGTGGTGGCGTCGATCTCGGCTTCCGGCACTTCGAGGACGAGTTCGTCATGCACCTGCAAAAGCAGGCGCGCGCGCAGGCCATTCAGTGCCGCGGGCAGGCGCACCATGGCGCGCTTGATGACTTCGGCGGCACCGCCCTGGAAGGGCGCGTTGATGGCCTGGCGTTCGGCACCGCCGCGCAGCACGGGGTCCTTGGACGCGATGTCGCGAATCCACAGGCGGCGGCCGAAGGGCGAGAGCACATAGCCGTTCGTGCGCGCTTCTTCCTTCAGCCGTTCCATCTCTGCGCGGATGCCGGGGTATTGGCGGAAATAGGCGTCGATGATGCCGCGTGCTTCGCCGGCGGGGATGCCGAGCTGCGCGCCCAAACCAAACGCCGACATGCCGTAGATGATGCCGAAATTGATCGCCTTGGCGCGGCGGCGCGCCTCGCGGTCCACCTCGTTGCGCGGGATGCCGAAGATGTCGGAGGCGGTGCGCGCGTGGATGTCATCGCCATTGGCGAAGGCTTCGCGCAAAGTCGGCACATCGGCCATGTGCGCGAGAAGGCGCAGTTCAATCTGGCTGTAGTCGGCGCTCATCAGCACATGGCCAGGTTCGGCGACGAAGGCTTCGCGGATGCGCATGCCTTCCTTGGTGCGGATGGGGATGTTCTGCAGATTGGGTTCGGTGGAGGAGAGCCGCCCGGTGCTGGTCACCGCCATGGCGAAATCCGTGTGCACGCGGCCATCGCGCGCGATCGCGTTGGAGAGCCCTTCGACATAGGTGGATTTCAGCTTGGCGATCTGGCGGTTTTCGAGGACGACGCGGGCGAGTTCTACGCCTTGCGCGGCCAGTTCCTCCAGCACTTTGGCATCGGTGGAATAGGCGCCGGTCTTGCCCTTCTTGCCGCCCTTCAGGCCCATTTCGTCGAACAGGATTTCACCCAACTGCTTGGGCGAGGCGACATTGAAGGCGCGCCCCGCAAGCCGGTGGCATTCGGCTTCCAGCAGCACCAGGCGCTCGGCGAAATCATCGCCGATGCGGCGCAATTCGGCACCATCGACCTTGATGCCGGCCGTCTCCATCGCCGCCAGCACGGGCACCATGCGGCGCTCCATCTGTTCGTACAGCGCGAGCGATTTCGTGGCGCGCAGTTCAGGGCGCAGTTTGTGCCACAGGCGCAAAGTGACGTCGGCGTCCTCGGCGGCATAGGCGGTGGCGCGGTCCAGAGGCACCGCGTCGAATGTCACGCGTTCCTTGCCTTTGCCAGTCACCTGATCATACGGCACGGGCGCGTGGCCCAGGTGCCGCAGCGACAATTCATCCATGCCTTGGCCATGCCGCCCGGCATCCATGCTGTAGGAAATCAGCATGGTGTCATCGATGGGCGCGATGGTGGCGGCGCCGTTCTGCGGCTGTGCCATCACCTCGATGTCGTATTTCGCGTTGTGCAGAATCTTCAGCACCGCGGGGTCTGCCAGCATGGGCGCGAGCACGGCCAGCGCGGTGTCCTGCGTTAGTTGTTCAGGCGCCGGCCCATCCAGCAAGCCACCATTGCCGCCGTGACGCAGCGGCAGATAGGCCGCGCGCCCCGGCGCCGTCGCCAGTGCGATTCCGACCAGCCGCGCATTCAGCGCATCGAGGCTGTCGGTCTCGGTATCAAAGGCCAGCACGCCGTCCACCCCGGCCAGGAATTCGCGCAGCCCCGCTTCGGTGGTGATGGTGGTGTAGGGACCGAAGGGAATGTCCTGCGGCGTTTCCGGCGCGACGGGCGCTGCGGAGACGCGCATCGGGATCGACGCCTTCGCATCATCCAACCCGAGCCGCGCCAGTAGGCTGCGAAAACCCTGTTCGCGGAAAAACCCCGCCAAACGGCCGGTTTCCGGCGCGCGCGCGACCAGCGTCTCGACCGCCGCCGGCATCGGCGTATGCGCATCCAGCGCAACCAGGCGCTTGCTGATGCGCGCCTTCTCCGCATGCTCGATCAACGCCTCGCGCCGCTTGGGCTGCTTGATCTCGCCGGCCCGCGCCAGCAGCGATTCCAGATCGCCATATTCGGTGATCAACTGCGCCGCGGTCTTGATGCCGATGCCCGGCACGCCCGGCACATTATCGGTCGCATCGCCCGCCAGCGCCTGCACATCCACCACGCGATCAGGCGTCACGCCGAATTTTTCCAGCACCTCCGGCGCGCGGATCGGCTTCTGCTTGATCGGGTCCAGCATCTCCACCTGATCGCCCACCAGCTGCATCAGATCCTTGTCGGAGGAGACGATGGAAACGCGCCCACCCTCCTCGACCATGACGCGCGCATAGGTGGCGATCAGGTCATCCGCCTCAAAGCCCGGCTGTTCCAGGCGCGCCACGCCGAAGGCATCCGTCGCCTCCCGGATCAACGCGAATTGCGGGCGCAATTCCTCAGGCGGTTCGGGGCGATGCGCCTTGTATTCGGGATAGATTTCGTTCCGAAAAGTCAGCCGCGCGCTGTCAAACACCACCGCGATATGGCTGCCCGCATGCTGTTCCAGGAAACGCGACAGCATCGAGCAGAAACCGAACACCGCATTCACATGCGTTCCATCCGTGCGCGTCATTGGCGGCAGCGCGTGGAAGGCGCGAAAGATATACCCCGACCCGTCGATCAGGATCAGGTGGCGCTCAGTGGCCGTGGTCGTCATGCGCGCCCTCGGCCAGCACATAGGTGCGGCTGCAATAGGGGCAGGTGACCTGGTCGTGCTCGATGCGCAGCATCACCAGCGGATGGCCGAGCGCGCCGCCGCCGCCATCGCATGGGACGGTGCGGCTGTGCACGGTATGCAGTTCCTCGGGCGTCACGCCGGGGGTCAGCTTGGGGCCGTAGCCGGTCATTTGCGGGTCGCGCATGGTGGGCGTTCCTTTCCGTGCATGGCTTAGCGCGAAAAACGGCGCTGGACCATCGCGCGCGCGCCCCATATGCGTGGTGCATGAACAGCGAACCCGCCATTGCCGTCACTGGCCTGCGCAAGACCTATCCGCCGCGCGGCAACGCGCCCGCGAAGGAGGCGTTGAAGGCATTGATCTGGCGGTGCCGCGGGGCAGTTTCTTTGGGCTGCTGGGGCCGAATGGCGCGGGCAAGTCGACGCTGATCAATATCCTCGCCGGCGTGGTCACCAAGACGTCGGGTCGCGCGCAGGTCTGGGGCATCGACCTGGATGCGGACGCGATTTCGCTGCGCCGGAAAATCGGCATCGTGCCGCAGGAATTGAACCTCGACCCCTTCTTCACGCCGAAGGAGGCGATGGAGTTGCAGGCGGGGCTTTGGGGCGTGCCGTCGCGCGCGCGGCGCACGATGGAAATCCTGGAATCCGTGGGCCTGGCGGACAAGGCGAACGCCTATGCGCGCAGCCTCTCGGGCGGCATGCGCAGGCGGCTTCTGGTGGCGAAGGCGATGGTGCACAGCCCGCCGGTTCTGGTGCTCGACGAACCCACCGCCGGCGTCGATCTGGAATTGCGCGAACAGCTCTGGACCATGATCCGCGGGCTGAACCGCGCCGGCACCACGATCGTGCTGACCACGCATTACCTCGAGGAAGCGCAGTCGCTGTGCGACGAAATCGCCATCATCGGCGATGGCCGCGTCATCGCGCATGACAGCACCGCGAATCTGCTGGCGCAGATGGATGACAAGGCGGTGTCGATCACGCTCGCGCGCGACATCGATGCGCTGCCCGAAAGCCTCGCGCGCTTCAACGCGAAACTGGAATCGCCACGCCGCATCGCGCTGCGTTTCCGCGCCCGCGAAACCGCAATGGAATCCGTGCTCGACGCGCTGCGCGCCGAGGGCATGTCGATCGCCGATATCTCAACGCGCGAGGCCGATCTCAACGACATCTTCCTACGCCTGACGCGCGAGGCACGCGCCGCGTGAAATGGCTGGCCGCCCTGGCGCTGTTGCTCTCGGCCTGCGCGCCGACGCTGCGCCCGGCAGGCCCAGCCATCCGCAGCGCCGCCATCGAATCCTGGGCCGCACCCGCGCAACCACAACGCCCGAGCCCTTGGGCGCTGGTGCCCGCGCCACCGCCGCCACAACCCGCCGGACCCACGCCCACCGAAGCGTTGATCATGCCTGACGGCATGGCGCTCGCATTGCGCGCCTGGCCCGCCACAAACCCGCGCTTCATCGTGCTGGCACTGCACGGCTTCGGCGACCATGGCGGCAACACCTGGGTCGAGGGCGCACCCTTGCTCAATGCCGGCGGCGCCACCGTCTATGCCTATGACCAGCGCGGCTTCGGCTACTCGCCGCACCGGGGCATCTGGCCCGGCGGGCAGACCTTGGTGGATGACGCGCGCGAGGCCGCACGCCTGATCGCCGCACGCCACCCCGGCCTGCCGGTATTCCTGTTGGGCGAGAGCATGGGCGGCGTAGTCGCCGCTGTCGCCGCACAACAACCAGGCCCGATCCGCGGCGTGATCCTGATGGCGCCGGCGGTCATGGCACGCGGCCAATTGCCTGCCTTCGCGCATGCGTTTCTCGATGGCGCGGCCGCGCTCGCACCGGCGCTCGGCGTCTTCGCGGGCGCCGGCGGCATCACCGCCAGCGACAATGCCGCGGCCATGCGCCGCTTCGGCACCGACCCGCTGACGCTGCGCATCATTCGCCTCGACATGATGCAGGGCCTGGTGGATTTGATGGATGAGGCGGTCGCCGCACTACCCGCTTGCTGCGCGGTGCCGGTGCTGGTGCTGAATGGCGGGCGCGACCAGGTGGTGCCCATCCGCATCCAGCGCCGCGTGCTGCGCGCACTGCCGGAACGCGACGGCCGGCGCATCGTCCACTACCCAACCGGCTTCCATCTGCTGCTGCGCGACACCGTGCGCGAACAGGTTGCGCGCGACCTGCTGGCCTGGATGGCCGACCCGCGCGCGCCTATCGAAGCAGAGGCCGCGGCGCGCGATTGGCTACGCTGAAAACTCGCGCGCCTCGATGCGCGGCGCGCGGCCGGCGATCATGTCCGCCACCACCGCGGCACTGCCCATCGCCAGCGTGAATCCCAAGGCGCCCTGACCGATATTGCAATGCAGGTTCGGCCAGCCAGGCGCTGGCCCGAGCATGGGCAGTCCCGTTGGCGTGGCGGGGCGCAGGCCCGCCCAGGGGCGCAGTTCGCGCCAGTCGCTGGCATCCGGAAACGTGCCGCGCGCCTGGCGCAGCAGCGTGTCCAGGCGCGCATTGTCGAAGCGCATATTGGCGCCCACCAGGTCCGCCATGCCGGCGATGCGCAACCGCGAACCAAGCCGCGCATAGACCACCTTCTGCGAGATATCCGTCACGCTGACAGCGGGTGCGGCGCCAGTGATCGGCACGGTCAGCGAATATCCCTTCAGCGGGTAGATCGGCACATCCAGCCCGAGCGGCCGCGCCAAGGCGCGCGCGCCCATGCCGAGCGCCAGCACGAAGGCATCCGCCTCCTGCACACCGTGTGGCGTGGCGGCGCCAACCACGTGCCCGCCCGCGGTCAGCAACTGCGTCACGCGCGTGTTGAAACGGAAACTCACATCGAAATTCGAAGCGCGCAGCACGCGCACCAACTCGGCGCAGAACAGCTGGCAGTCGCCGGCATCCTCGCTTTCGGTCCACACGCCGCCTGCGATGCGCGATGCGACATGCGCGAGCGCTGGTTCGCGCGCCAGGCATTCCGCCCGGTCCAGCATCTCCTGCCGGCTGCCCATGCGCGCCTGCAATTCCACTTGCGCGCGCGCGGCCGCCAGACCGGCATCGTCCGGGTAGATGACCAGCTTGCCGCTGGCGCTGAAGGCGAAATCCAGACGCTCACGCGACAGCACATCATGCGTGAGTTCGCGCGACAGCGCCGCAAGCCGCAGCAGCGCCGCGGTCGTGGCGCGCGATTGCGTCGCGGTGCAGGCACGCCAGAAGCGCCACAGCCAGCGGATCTGGTGCCAGGTCAAGTCGGGGCGGAACCGCATCGGCCCGTCCGGATCGGCAAGCCAACCGGGCACTTTCCAGGCCACACCAGGCGCCGCGAAAGGCGCCACATAGCTGTAGGAAAGCTGCGCACCATTGGCGAAGCTGGTGACCATGCCGGGGCCAGGCTCGGCGTCCAGCACGGTCACCGCATGGCCATCGCGCGCCAGTTGGTAGGCGGTGGCCAGACCCACCACGCCCGCGCCCAGAATACAGATGCGCATCAGTTCAGCCGCATGCCGGGATAGCGGAACATGCCGTCGGGATAGGCCACGAAACCCTGCAGGCGCTCGGTGTGCGCCCAGGTGTTGCGGCGGTGCCAGAGCCAGATATAGGGCAGGTCTCGCAACAGCGTCGCGGCGGCGCGTTCGTAGTGCGGGCGGCGATCCGCGTCGGCGGGTTCGGCGCGGGCTGCGGCGAGCGCGGCCTCCACTTCCGGCACGCAGTAGCGGCCGTCATTGTTGGGGCCGCCGCAGCCGACATGGAAGCTGATATTGCCGTCAGGATCCGCGCGGCCGCCCCAGAATCCGATGCCGCCCTCGAAGGCGCCTTGCACATTCGCGCGCACATAGGCGCCGATTTCCATCGCGGTGATTTCGACACGGATGCCGGCCTCGGCCGCCATCGCCTGGATAACTTCGGAGGCCTGCATGAGTTCCGGTTGGTTGGGCGTGTTCAGCCGCAGCACGGGGTTGGCGACGCCGGATTCCTGCACCAGGCGGCGCGCGCGCGGCAGGTCGCGCGCCGGCACCGGATGCGCGCGCGCGAAGAGCGGATGGTCGGGCGCCACCCATTGGTTGCCGGCGATCGCCTCGCCGGCGAAGACCACGCGCACCAGCGCCTCGCGGTCGATCGCGGCGTCGAGTGCCGCGCGCAAGGTAGCGCTGCGGCCGAAGGCGGATTGCGCGCCGGCCGCATTCGCCACGTTGAAGCGGATGAAGTTGTGGCCGAGTTCGACCGCGCTTGCCGTGCGCAAGCCACGTTGCGCACGCACGATGGGAAGGTCCGTTGGCGCCACGCGTTCCATCAGTTCCACGGCGCCCGCGCGCAGGTTCTGCAGCCGGATATTGCCGTCCGCGATGGGGCGGAAGACGACGCGCTCGATATGGATGTTCTGCGCATTCCAATGCGTCGGGTTGCGCTCTAGCACGATGCGGTCCAGCGCCACTCGCTCACGCAGCCGGAACGGCCCGTTGCACAGCGGCGCGTTGGTCGTGGCGTTGCGCGGGCTGACCATCATGCCGCCACGCGTGACCAGAATGGACAGCAACGGCACGAAGGGTTCCGACAAGTCGATCCGCGCGGTCAGTGGCCCCAGCACCGTGACGCCGGTGACGCTCGGCATTTCGCCGCGACGGAAACTGCCCTGCGTGGTCATGTGGCGGTTGATGCCCAAGGCCACGGCCTCCGCATCGAAAGGCGCGCCATCGGGGAAGGTCACGCCGGCGCGCAGATGCAGCACCAGGCCGCGCTTATCGGCAGTCCATTCGAAGCGCTCGGCGACATTGCCGATGAAGCGGCCGTCGGGCGTCAATTCCAGCAGCTTGTCGCACATCGCGGACAGAACCTGGTGGCCCGCGAAATTGCGCGAGAAGGTAGGGTCCGGCACATCGAGATCCTCGAAGATCGCGATGCGCAAAGTGTTCTGCGCGGGCTGCGCCATGGCGGGCGCGGTCAGCAACAGGGGCAGCAGGGCAAGGGCGTGGCGCATGGCGCTACTTCACGCGGTTTCGCGGTTGCGTTCAATCCAGGATGTGGTGGCGATGCCGTCATTCAGCGCAGCGGCGATGGCGCGGCCGAGCCCCGTCTCTGCCAGCACCGGCAAGGGCGCGGCGGCGGGCAGATGTCCGAACTGCAAGCCCACCTGCCGCGCCGCGCGCAGCAGCAACGCATCCAGCCCGCCCATCTCGCCCGCCGCCAGGATCAAGCTGCGGGCGTACTCGCGCGCATAGCCGCGGGCGGCCTTTGCGCGGCGTTCGGCGGGCCAAGCGTCCGACGGCAACACGGGCTGCGGCCCGGGCGCTGGCGGCGTTTCGCTGACAAAACGCAGCCGTTCCTCCGGCGCCAATTCGCGCACCTCCTCGATATAGTAGCCCGACAGCGCGGCATCGCCGGCCGCCACCTGGCCGGTACACACGAAACCCAGGCGGGGATTGCCAAGCGCGATGCCGTTATGTGCGTGCCAGCCGCGCAGCATCGCGGCACTCACCTGCGCGGGAATGCCGCACACCGCCGTGCCCCACCACAGCCAGCGCGGCGCGGGATAGACCACCCAGGCTTTCCGTTCGCTCTCCTCCACGCAATAGACGCGCACGCCGCCAATCGCGTTGGAGAGCATGTGATAGCGCGCGCAGGCAATGGCGTGCGGCAGGCCGTCGAGGCCCAGTTTCACCAGGCCTGGCAGGAAGCGTTCCTGCTGCTGCAGGCGGATGGTGCGGAAGACCAGTTCCTCCGCGACGGGCGGTCCCACGTGCGCGACGGTTCCCAGCACCATGCCTGTGAACAGCGCGCGGGCGATCTCGGCTTCAGTATCCACGCGCGCGGTCGACCGGATGCAGCGGTGGTTCGTCGCGCGCAACGCGCGCCATGCTCTCCAACACGCAGCGCGCGACGGCGTCGGGGTGCGGGGCGGCGGCGATGTGCGGCGTGACCTGCGCGTGTGGGTGGCGCCAGAAGATGTGGTCCGGCGGCAGGGGCTCGGCGTCGAACACGTCGAGCGCGGCGGAGAGGCGGCCGGCATCGAGTTCGCGCAGCAGCGCCGCTTCGTCCACCTGGCCGCCGCGACCGGCGGCGATGACCAGTGCGTCATCGGCCAACGCGGTCAGTGCGGTAGTACCCAGCACGCCGCGCGTGGCGGGTGTTGCGGGCAGCAGCACCACGGCGACCATCGCGCCGTGGAGCGCGTCGGCCAGCGGGCCTGCCGCGCGGTTCCACCCCTGCGCGGAAATGCCCAGCGCGCCCAGCGCCGCCAGCACTGCGCCGCCCATCGCGCCGGTGCCCAACACCACGACGCGGAAGGCAGCGATATCGCGCGGCGGGTGGCGGACCCAGCGGGCCTCGCGCTGCTGCGCCGCATAGGTCTCGCCGCGCCGCAAATGCCGCAGCACGGAAGCCAACACATGGTGCACCATCATGCGCGAAAGTTCCAGCGCAATGACACGCCCGATAGGCACATCCGCGGGCAGATCAGGCGCCGCCAGCAGCGCATCCACGCCGGCACCCGTGCCATGCAGCAGCGACAAATTCGGCAACGACACCATCAGCCCCGCCGGCGGCTTGTAGGCCACCAGACAGGTGATGTGCGCGGCGTCGTATTCCTCGCCCAGCAGCCAGACCGGGTGCGGGCCGGTGCGCAGCAGCGCGTCCTTCATGCGCGCTGCTTCATCGGGGTGGCCGGCGATCAGAATACCGCTACGTTGCGTCTTCATGGCGTTCAGCTTCGATCCTTTCGACTTCGCCGTCCATGCGGACCCCTACCCGTTCTATCGCGTGCTGCGCGAACGGCACCCGGTGTATTGGAGCGAGGGCGCGCGCTGCTTCGTGCTGTCCCGCCATGCGGATGTGATCGCGGCGCTGAATGATGTGCCGCGGTTCTCCAACACCGGCGGCAATGTCATTGATGATAGTCGTGCGAAACTGGGCCGCACCGTGGGCAGCCTGGACCCACCGCGTCACACCGCGATGCGCGCGCTGGTGAATGACGCGTTCAACCGCCGGCAGGTGGCGCGGGAGCGCGCCTTCATCGAAGCCACGGTCGAGCGGTTGACCACCGCGCTGTCCGCTGAATTCGACTTGGTTCGCGATGTCACATCGCCGCTGGCAGGCGCGGTCATGGCGCATCTGCTTGGCATCGAAGGCGCGGACCTGGCTGAGTTCAAGCGGCTGATCGACATCTCGATGTATCGCGACCCTGCGACGCGCGCGCGCACGCCGGAGGGTGAGGCGGCACAGGCGGAACTGCTGGCCATCACCGCGCGCCAGGTGGATCGCCGCCGCGCCGCACCTGGCGAGGACATGATCAGCGCGCTGCTGGGGATGGACCTCGAACCCGACAGCGTGGTCTGGATGGCGCGCGCCGTATTCGGCGCAGGCTTCGAGAGCACCAGCAGCTTCCTTGCGAACGGCGCGCTGGCGCTGATGCGCCACCCCGAACAGGCGCGCCTGCTTGCCGCCGAATCCGCGCGCCTGCCCGACGCCATCGAGGAAATCCTGCGCTACGAGACGCCGGCGCAGCGCTTCGCACGCATTCTGACCGCCGACACGGACATGCACGGTGTGCGCATGCAGGCGGGCGCGAAAGTGCTGGTCATGTATGGCAGCGCCAATCGCGACGAACGCGCCTTTGACCAGCCTGACCGCTTCGACATCACGCGCAAACCCAGCCGTCACCTGGGTTTCGGGCTGGGTCCGCATTTCTGCGCGGGGGCGGCGTTGGCGCGCATGGTGGGCCAGGTGTTCTTTGCTGCGATGGCCGCGCGGCTGGCATGCCTCACGCCGCTGCCCGGGCCACTGGCATGGGCCCATTCGCCTACCTTCAGGTCACTGACCAGCCTGCGCGTTGGTGATGCCCAGGCGCTCCAGCAATAGCGCGCGGCGCACCGGCTTGGTCAGGTAGTCATCCATGCCGGCCTCCATGCATTGCGCCTGGTATTCATCGCCGGCCGCAGCGGTCAGGCCGATGATGCGCGTGGTGCGATTGGGCCCGTCGATCGCGCGAATCTGGCGCGTCGCTTCCAGCCCATCCATCACCGGCATCTGCACATCCATCAGGATGATCGCATAGGCCTGGCGGCGCGCGGCCTGTACGGCTTCGGCGCCATTCGTCGCCAGTTCCACCTCTGCGCCGGCGGCGTCGAGGATGCCGCGCATGACCAGCTGGTTGGTGGGGTTGTCCTCGACCAGCAGGATGCGCCCGACCGCGCGCGTCGGCGTGGCAACCGGCGCTGATGCCTCGATGCCCAGCAGCGCTTCGCGCAGGCGGCGCGGCAGGATGGGCTTGAGCAGCGCCGCCTCTGCCGCGTTGGAATCGGCAGCACCCGCCAGGATGATGCACCGCGTCGTGGGGCTGGCGGCGGCGATGGCCGCGCGCGCTTCCGCCGGGATCACGGCGAAGGCGGGGCGGTGTGTACGCGCCAGCGCCTCGGCCTGCGCAACGCTGCCAGCGGGCAGCGCGCGGGCGCCGATCGCGGTGACGCTGGCCGCCGCCGCATCGCGCACCCGCGCGGATTCCAGCAGCAGCAATACGACGGCGTCACCCAGCGCGGGCACCACTTCGGGGCGCGCTTCCGCGCTGCGGCCCATCAACACGCTGAAGCTGAACACGCTGCCGCCACCACGCGGCAGGCCGGCATCGCGCGGCCGCGCGGAGACCTCGCCGCCCATCTGTTCGACCAGTCTTTTGCAGATGGAAAGCCCGAGCCCGGTGCCGCCGAATTTGCGCCGGATCGACGCATCGGCCTGGGTGAAGCGCTCGAACAGATGGGGGATTTGCGAGGGCTCCAGACCTACACCGCTATCGGCCACGTCGCAGACCAGGCGCACCTGCGCGCCTTCATTGCGCGCGGTGATGCGGACCTCGATGAAGCCGTGTTCGGTGAACTTCACCGCATTGCCGACCAGGTTGAAAAGGATCTGCCGGAAGCGCCCGGCATCGCCCAGCACGCGCGGCGGCAGCGTGGGATCCAGCGCGCCGATCACCTCCACGCCGCGCGCAGCCGCGCGTGGTGCGAACAGCTCAAGTATCGTCGCCACTTCGGCCTCCGGGTCGAATGGCGTGCGTTCCAGGCTGACCTGGCCGGCTTCCAGCTTCGACAAGTCCAGAATGTCGTTCAGCAGCATCAAAAGGTGTTCGGCGCTGGCCTGGATGGTCTCCGCGTGGCGGCGCTGCACGCTGTCCAGTTTGGTGTCCAGCAGCAGGCTGGTCATGCCGATCACGCCATTCATCGGCGTGCGGATCTCATGGCTCATGGAGGCCAGGAATTCCTCCTTCGCGATGCCGCCGGCATGTGCTGCGCGTTCCTGTTCGACCAGCGCCTTGCCTTGGCGCTCCAGCGCGTTGGATTGGCGCACCAGCAGTGAGAAGGCGAGCAACACGAGCAGCCCCATGGACCCCATCGCGGTGGCCAATGCGGCCGATAGTGGCGCGGTCGCGGCCAGCACAGCCTCGCGCGGGCGGGCCACTTCCACCACCATCAACCCCTGCGGAATGGTGGCGAATGCGGCCAGGACCTCGGCGCCTGCCATGTCTGTGCCGCTGTGCTGGCCGCTGTCGCGGCGCGGCATGAAGTCGCGGAAAATCCACGCACCCGGGTGGATCAACCCGATGCCCGCGGCACCACCATCGGTGCGCGCCAGCAGCGCGCCATTGGCGCCGGAAAACCGCACCGTGACGCCGAAACCCTGGGTGGTGCGGCGCGCCAATGCCACCAGTTGTTCGGGGTCCAGCAATGCCACCACGGCGCCGGCAAACTCACCGGCCGCGTCACGCCGCGCGACCGCCAGCGGGATGCTCCACTGGCCCACCTGCTGCACATTGCGTTCGCCCACCGCGAGGAAGCGGCCCGGTTCCACCACGCCGAAACGCGTTGCCTGCGGCGAGAGGCGCAGCGTGCGGAACCATTCGCGATCAGCCAGCTGGAAGTCGATCAGCGTGGGTTCCGTGGAGCGCCGCACGCGGCCGCCGGCATCGGTCCAGATGATGGCGCGAGAGAGCGGCAATTCGGCCGGCAGGCCGGCCAGTGGTTCGGTATCACCAGCGCGGATGATCTCGGCCAGCAGCGCCTCGATCGATTGCACGCCGCGCCCGACCTGGTCGGTCACCACGAGGGAGAGGTTGCGCGTCAGCGCGCGCGCATCCTCGACCGCGGCGTCCCGCGTGCGGTGGGTGATGCTCCACCAGCTGACGGCCAGGCCCGCCAGCACCACAAGCGTGGCGGCGCCGAACATGCGCCAGGTCTTAGGCGGGCTGAAGCGCCGGTTTCGCGAGACTGCCATCTCAGGCGGGCAGCATGTTCAGCTGGCGCAGCAGCGTGCGTTCTTCTTCCATCGTGCGGCGCATCAGCTCCCGGTATGTGGCGCCATCGGCCAGCAGCAGCGGCTGGTCCAGGCGTTCCAGGATTTGCATGTGCGCGGGGACTCGCGCGGCCTCGGTGAAGGCCTCGGCGAGTGCGCGCACCACGCCCGCATCCATCCCGCGCGGGCCGATCAGGCCGCCCGGGCTGTCGATCGCGACATCAATGCCAAGTTCGCGCAGCGTCGGCACATCGGGGAAGCGCCGCGCGCGTTCCGTGCCATAGACCGCCAGCAGGCGCAGCTGGCCCGACTGCACCAAGGGCGCCCAGCCAGAGCTTTCCGAGGCGAAGTCGATCTCGCCACCCAGCAGCGCACGCAGCGTATCGGCGGTGCCGCGATAGGGCGCGTGCGTCCAGGTTATGCCCCGCGCGAGGGCGATGCGTTCCATCACCAGATGCTGCGTGCTGCCGGTGCCGAGCGTGCCGTAGTTCAGGCGGCCCGGGTTGGCGCGCGCATGCGCCAGAAGTTCGGGCAGCGTGCGGTGCGGACTGTCAGCGCGGACCACGCAGCCCATGATGAAGCCGGTGATCTGCAGGATGTAGGTGAGGTCGTCGATCGGGTGATAGGGCGGGCGCGGGTTCAGCAGCATCTGGCGGACCACGCCGACATGCATCTGGGAAATCGTGTGGCCGTCGGGGCGGGCTTCCTGCAGCGCCATGGCGCCGAGGATTCCAGCGGCACCCGCGCGGTTTTCGACCACCACAGGCTGGCCAAGACGCCGGCCGGCGATTTCACCCAAAGCGCGGAAACCGACATCCGCCGGGCCACCCGCGGTCCAGGGCACGATCAGGCGGATCGCGCGGTCGGGGAAGCGCGTTTGCGCGGCCGCGGGTGCGGCGAGGAAAGGCAGAGTGAAGGTGGCGCGGCGTTGCATCGGACGATGCTGGCGCGCCGCGCCTTGCGGTTCAACCGGTAATGCCGGCCTGACGCACCAGCGGCGCCCAACGCGCCGCTTCGGCCGCCACGAAATCGCGGATTTGCGCGCCCGAGAGGTTGCCGAGCGAGACCAGGCCCATCTGTGCGAAGCGCTCCGCCACCGCTGGTTCCGCCATCGCGGCCTGACAGACGGCGTTGATGCGCGCCGCGTATTCCGCCGGCATGGAGGCCGGGCCCGCCAGCAGGAACCAGTTGGTGACGACCGCACCAGCCAGCCCCGATTCGACCAGTGTCGGGATGTTGGGGAAGCTCGGCACGCGTTCGGCGCTGGTGACGGCAAGGCCGCGCAGGCCACCCTGGCGCACCGCGCCGGCATGCGCGCCAAGCGTGTTGACCAGTGACACAGGCTCGCCGCCCAGCACCGCGACTTCGGCCTCCGACGCGCCCCGGAAGGGGATGTGCAGCATGCGCGTGCCGGTCGCACCTTCGAACACCAGGCCGGCGAGGTGGCCGATCGAGCCGACGCCGGAGGTGCCGTAGCTCATCGCCTCCGCGCGCGCGCGGGCGGCGGCGATGTAGTCGGCGACGGTGTTGATGGGGGCTGCGTTGCGCACCGCGATCAGGATGGGCGCGCCGCCGAACATGGTGATGTAGGTGAAGGCGCGCGCGGGGTCATAGGGCGGCGGATTGGGCAGCGCGGGGGCAACCGAAAGCGGGCCGGTGTTGGTGACGACAAGGGTGTGGCCGTCGGTCGCCTGCGCGCCGGCCGCCGTGCCGATCGCACCGCCCGCGCCACCACGGCTTTCGATGATGAAGGGCTGGCCCAGCGCGCGTTCCAGGCGCTCGGCCATCAGGCGCATGATGATGTCGGTGGTGCCGCCGGGCGCATAGGGGTTGATGACGCGCACAGGCCGGTTGGGCCAGGGCGCCTGCGCGAAGGCAGGTGTTGCGAGCGGGGCGAGGAGAAGGGCGCGGCGAGGTGTCATGCCGCGCAACATGCCGTCGCGCGCGGGCGCGCGCTACCGGGGCCGGCGGCGCGGGCGTTCGAGTGCGACCAGGGCCGCATCGGTTTCACGCAAAGCGGTTTGCAGATCGCCTGCGGAAGCGGCACGGCGTGCAGCGGCGATGCGCGCGACGGGGCCTTGGTCCACGGCAACGCCGGCGCGGTTGGCCGGCGTGCTGCGCGTCAGCAGGCGCGATTCGGCGCGTTCCAGGGATTCGATCGCCTGTGCCGTGCGGCGGGCGCGAAGCGCTGCGTGGGCAGCGTTCAGCAGGCCGGCGGCGTCATCGATGCCGGCGGCGTCGGCTTGCGCGGCCGTGCGGTTCTGTTCCGGCACGAAGGGGGTGGCGGCGGGGTTCTGGCGCGCACGCTGCATCTCACGCGTGCCGGCATCGAGCTGCGCCAGGCCGGTCGGGTGGTGTTCGCCGTGATGGGCGAGCGCGGGTGCGGCCGCCAGCAGCAGGACAAGGGCAAGGCGCATGCTTCAGGCTCCCACCAAGGCCCGCAGATCGGCCTGCGGGCGGGCGCCGAAATGGCTGATGACTTCGGCGGCCGCGACGCTGCCCCAGCGGGCTGCTTCGGGCAAGGACAGGCCGCGCGTGTGGGCGGCGAGGAAGCCGGCGGCATAGGCGTCACCAGCGCCGGTGGTGTCCACGACCTTGGTGGGCACGGCTTGCGCGGTGTGGGTTGCGGCGCCCGCCACGATCACGCTGCCGGCTTCGCTGCGGGTCAGCGCCGCGATGTCGACCTCGGCGCGAACCTGTTCCATCGCGGCGTTGAAATCGGTGGTTTCGTAGAGGCTGAGGATTTCGGATTCATTGGCGAAGAGGATGTCGGTTTCCTCGCGCACGAAGGCGCGGAAGGCGTCGCGGTGGCGGCCGACGCAGAAGGCATCCGAGAGGGACAGCGCCACCTTGCGGCCGGCGGCGTGCGCGGCTCGCGCGGCCTTGCGGAAGGCGGCTTGCGCGGCCGGCGGGTCGTAGAGATAGCCTTCGAGATACAGCACTTTCGCGCGCGCCACTTCCGCCGCGTCCACATCCGCCTCGCCGAAGGTGACGCAGGCGCCGAGGAAGGTGTTCATGGTGCGCTGCGCATCGGGCGTGACCAGGATGAGGCAGCGCGCGGTCGGCGCGGCGCCGGCCACGGGCGGGGTCGGGAAATGCACGCCGGCGGCGCGGATGTCGTGTGCGAAGACGCGGCCCAGCGCGTCATCGGCGACCTTGCCGAGGAAGCCCACGCGCGCGCCCAGACCCGCCGCGACGGCACAGGTATTGGCGGCCGAACCGCCGCTGCTTTCGATGCCGGGCCCCATCGCGGCGTAGAGCTGTTCGGCGGTCGCGGTGTCGATCAGCGCCATGCCGCCCTTGTTCAGACCGCGCGCAGCCAGGAAGGCGTCATCGGCGCGCGAGAGAACATCAACAATGGCATTGCCGATGCCGAGGATATCGAGGCTGGGTTCGGTCATGGTGGTCTTCCGGTTTGCAGCGCGCCCGATACCCGCGCGCGCGCGCGCCGTCCATCAGGCAGGCACAGGCCCGCGCGTGATCGGCGTCAGCGCCGCGTTCACGCCCCGGTATTCCGCGTTGATCGGCCCGATGCCCTGCGCCGTCAGCCGCGCCGCGTGCATGGCGTGATACGCTTCCGCCGCGGCGCGATGCTCGAACAGGTAGATCCCGCCCGCGCGCCCCGGCGCCTCGGTCCAGATCTTCCAGACCAGCCCCGGTTCGCGCGCGATG
Organism: Alphaproteobacteria bacterium; assembly: GCA_013298245.1. GTDB lineage: Bacteria > Pseudomonadota > Alphaproteobacteria > Acetobacterales > Acetobacteraceae > Rhodovarius. Next base: position 1,482 of record JAAFHD010000008.1, on the reverse strand, counting down.
GATTCCGCAAGCGGCACCAACCTTTCCTCCCCGCCCGGCGCCCGGGCGGGGAAGTCCATCACCAGCAGAACAGGTTCAGCCATTCCACGCGACCAGGCGCTGCGTCTGCACGCCAAGCCCCTGCACGCCCAGGCGCAAGCTCTGCCCCGCCTTCAGGAATACCGGTTCCGGCTTGACCCCCAGCCGCACACCCGGCGGCGTGCCGGTGAAAATAATGTCGCCCGAATGCAGCGTGATGAAGTGTGAGACATAGCTCACCAGCGTCTTCACATCGAAGATCATGGTGCGCGTGTTGCCGGTCTGCGCGCGCACGCCATCGATGTCGCAGAACATGTCCAGTGACTGCGGGTCCGGCACTTCATCGGCCGTCACCAGCCATGGCCCGACCGGCCCGAAGGTATCCGCACCCTTGCCCTTGTCCCAGGACCCGCCGCGTTCGGCCTGCCATTCGCGCTCGCTCACATCATTGCCGACCGCGTAGCCCGCCACGTATTCCAGCGCGCGGTTCTCCGGCACGTATTGCGCGCGTTGGCCGATCACGATGCACAGCTCCACCTCATGGTCCAGCTTGCGCGAGCCCTTGGGCACGATCACATCATCATCCGGCCCGCTGATCGCGCCATTGGCCTTGAGGAACACGATGGGTTCCTTGGGGATCGGCGCGCCCGTCTCCGCAGCGTGGTCCGCGTAGTTCAGCCCGATGCAGACCAGCTGTGAAAACCCAGACACCGGGCAGCCGAGCCGAGGATTGCCCACCACGGCCGGAAGGCTGGCCGGATCAATTCCCGCCAACTTCTTCAACCCATTGGGCGAAAGCACATCACCCGCGATATCCGCGACGATGCCCGACAAGTCGCGGATGGTGCCGCCCGCATCCAGCATGCCCGGTTTTTCATGGCCCTTGGGGCCGTAACGCAGCAGCTTCATCGCCTCTCTCCCTTCGCGAATGGGCGCCGAGATTGGCAGCGCGGGCGCAGCGCGCAAGGGCGCAGGATTTCTGTTTCTTCATGTTTGGTTCTACGGCACAGTATGCTGAATGCAGGATGCGCCCCCGCCGGAACCGGCCGCTTTCCTCGACGCGCTTGCGCGGATCGAGGGGTCGGAGACGTTCCGCGCCTCCCGCCAGGCGCGCGCGCTGCTGCGCTATCTGGTCGAACGCGTGCTGGCGGGCGAAGGCGAGCGGCTGAAGGGCTACACCATCGCGACCGAAGCGCTCGGCAAGCCCGCCGATTTCGACCCCGCCGCCGACCCTTCCGCGCGCGTGGCCATGCGCCGCCTGCGCAAGCTGATCGAAGACTATTACGCCGCTGAAGGTGCCAATGACCCGTGGCGCGTCCTGCTTGGCCCGGGCGACTATGCGCCCGCGCTGGAGGCGCGCGCAGCCCCGGAAGCCGCACCCGCAACGCCCCCCGCCCCGCCCCCACGCAGACGCTGGATCTTGCCGTCCGCCGCCGGCGTGATCGGCGCGGCGCTGCTGCTGAT
>JAAFHD010000079.1 GCA_013298245.1 Alphaproteobacteria bacterium | reverse complement strand
GGTGTGGTGGCGCGCGGTGTAGCCGACATTGTCCAGGTCATTGTGCTTGCCGCCGGCGCGGACGCATTTCTGCGCCGTAGTGGCCGTGGTGTAGCCGCGCTTTTCCTGGCCGGTGAAGACGTTCTTGAACTGCACCATGCCGGAATTGGCGAACATCAGCGTGGGGTCGTTGCGCGGCACCAGCGGCGATGACTCCACCACCGCATGCCCGTTGCGCGCGAAATAATTCAGGAAGGTCGCGCGGATGTCGTTGCTGCTGCTCATGCGCCTGTCTTCGAAAGTGGCAAAGGCGGCTGCGTAGCGCGCGCGTGGCGGCGCGTGAAGGGCGTTAGGCGGGTGTTCACCTGTTGCGGTCATTCTTGCCCGTGATCGAAGGGCAAAACGCAGGCCAATGGCGAAGGGCAAGAAGGGCGATGGCGGGACCATCGTCATCAAGCGCATCGAGGAAGCCGGGCACGGCCACCATGGTGGCGCGTGGAAGGTTGCGTACGCGGATTTCGTGACCGCGATGATGGCGTTCTTCCTGCTGATGTGGCTGCTGAACGCGACGACGGAACAACAGCGCCGCGGCCTGGCGGACTACTTCAATCCTTCCAACCCGATGTCGAGCAATGCGTCCGGCGTGGGGCTGCCCTTCGGGGGTTCCACACCGCACAGCCAAGGGCAGATGGCGAGCGATACCGGCGCGATCCGCGTGGAGCGCGGCCACCGCCCCACCAACCCCGACCAGGATGATGAGGAGTTCGAGGAGCAATCCCCGCCCACGCAGCGCCGCCAGGGCCCGGCTGGTGATGTGGAAGACCCGCAGCGCATGGTGGCGCGCAGCGCCGATGGGCCGCCCGCGGGCGAGCATCGCCGCGCCGGCCACGCCGAGCCGCGCGATTCCGATGCCGCGCGCATGACCGATATGGTGCTGCGCGCCGAGCTCGCGCGCCGCGAACAGGTCGCGATGGAGGAGACCGCTTCGGCGCTGCGCGAGGCGGTCCGCCAGGACCCCGGCACCGCCGACCTGGCGCGCCAGGTGCAGGTGGAGGTCACGCCCGAGGGCCTGCGCATCCAGCTGATCGACGCCGATGGGCGGCCGATGTTCGCGCTCGGCAGCGCTGACCCGAATGAACGCACGCGCGCCTTGATCCGCGTGGTGGCCCAGGCCGCGCAGCGCCTGCCCAACCCGATCCAGGTGACGGGCCATACCGATGCCACACCCTTCCGCGGCGGTGGTGCGCGCGGCAATTGGGAACTCTCCGCCGAACGCGCCAATGCCGCGCGCCGGCTGCTGCTGGAAGCGGGTGTGGCCGATGCGCGCATCCGCGGCGTGGCCGGCTCCGCCGACCGTGACCTGCATATCCCCGACCAACCCACCGCCGCCGGCAATCGCCGCGTGGCAATCACGCTTTTGCGCCAGCAGGGACCCGCCCGATGACCACAATTCTTGGCTTTGTCGTGCTGCTGGTGATGGTCTTCGGCGGCTACACGATCGCCGGTGGCAAGTTCGGCATCATCATCAAAGCGCTGCCGTTTGAGATGATGATGATCGGCGGCGCCGCAGTGGGCGCCTTCCTGATGGCCAATTCCATGTCGGGCGTGAAGCACACGCTGGGCGGCGTGGGCAAAATCCTGAAGGGCGAGCGCTTCAAGGAGCAGGACTACAAGGACCTGCTCTCGATCCTGTACTACTTCGTGCGCCTGGCGCAGACCAAGGGCGCAATGGCGCTGGAGCCGCATATCGAACGCCCGGACGAAAGTGCCGCCTTCGCGAAATTCCCCAAGATCAAGGCAGACCACCACGCGACGGATTTGATCTGCGACTATCTGCGCATGGTCGGCATGAACGCCGATGACCCGCACCAGTTGGAAGACACCATGGCGCGTGAACTCAAAAAGATCCGCGAGGAGGAACTGCACGCATCCCATGCGCTGCAATCGGTCGCCGATGCGCTGCCGGCGCTGGGCATCGTCGCCGCCGTGCTGGGCGTCATCAAGACCATGGCCTCGATCGACAGCCCGCCGGCGGTGCTTGGCGGCATGATCGGTGGCGCGCTGGTCGGCACCTTCCTCGGCGTGTTGCTGGCCTATGGCCTGGTCGGCCCGATGGCCGCGCGGTTGAAGGGTGTCGTTGAGGAAGAGGCACAGTACTACGAAGTGATCCGCGCCGTGATCGTGGCACATCTGCACGGCAACGCGCCGCAGGTCAGCGTGGAAACCGGCCGGAAAGTGGCGCCATCGGATCACATGCCCTCCTTCCAGGACCTGGAAGCAGCCCTGCAAACCCTGGAGATCGCGTAACCTTTCGCCCTGTCGCAATCCTGACCGCAACGCGTATATAGGGGCTGCCCACAGCCCCCCCGCCGGGCCAGGAGTCGCATGCTGACCACCGACCCACATGATGACGACAAGTTCCACGAGGAATGCGGCGTCTTCGGCGTCTGGAACCACGCGGATGCCGCCGCACTCACCGCCCTTGGCCTGCACGCCCTGCAGCATCGCGGCCAGGAGGCTTCGGGCATCGTCTCGCTGGCCGGTGGCGGCACTTTCCACCAGCATCGGGGCCTCGGCCTGGTCGGCGATAATTTCGGCGATGCCAAGGTGATGGCCGGCCTGCCTGGCCGTGCCGCCGTCGGCCACAACCGCTACGCGACCACGGGCGAAACCGCGCTGCGCAACGTGCAGCCCCTCTACGCCGATTTCGAATTCGGCGGCTTCGCGGTGGGCCATAACGGCAACCTGACCAATGCCGGCGTGCTGCGCCGCGCGCTGGTCAAGCGCGGCTGCCTGTTCCAGTCCAGCACGGATAGCGAGGTCTTCGTCCACCTCATCGCCATCAGCCTGTATTCGACGGTGCTGGACCGCCTGATCGATGCGCTGAAACAGGTGCAGGGCGCGTATTCGCTGGTTGGCCTGCACAATGGCGCGCTGATCGGCGTGCGCGACCCATCCGGCGTACGTCCCTTGGTGCTGGGCAGCCTGGCCAATGCCGCGGGCGCGCCCACCTGGATTCTGGCCAGCGAAACCTGCGCGCTCGACATCGTCGGCGCCGAATTCGTGCGCGACATCGACCCCGGCGAAATCGTCGTCATCGACGACAGCGGGTTGCGCAGCGTGAAGCCCTTCGAGACGCAGCCCAGCCGCTTCTGCATCTTCGAATACATCTATTTCGCGCGCCCCGATTCCGTGATGGAGGGCACCGGCGTCTATGAAGCGCGCAAGCGCATCGGCGCCGAGCTCGCGCGCGAATCCCATGTCGCGGCCGATGTGGTCGTGCCCGTCCCCGACTCCGGCGTGCCCGCTGCCATGGGTTACGCGGCGCAGGCCGGCGTGCCTTACGAACTTGGTATCATCCGCAACCATTATGTCGGCCGCACCTTCATCGAACCGACCGACCAGATCCGCCACCTCGGCGTCAAACTGAAGCACAGCGCCAACCGCGCCATGCTGGACGGCAAGCGCGTGGTGCTGGTGGATGATTCGATCGTCCGCGGCACCACCAGCCGCAAGATTGTGGAAATGGTCCGCCAGGCGGGCGCGGCCGAGGTGCATATGCGCATCTCCTCGCCGCCGACCACGCATTCCTGCTTCTACGGCATCGACACGCCCTCGCGCCGGCAATTGCTGGCCGCCCAACACGATGTGGCGGCGATGGCGCGCCTCATCGGCGTGGACAGCCTGGCCTTCATCTCGCTCGACGGGCTGTATCGCGCACTGGGCCAACCAGGCCGCAACGCCGCGCAACCGCAATTCTGCGATGCGTGTTTCACCGGCGACTACGCCATCCCCCTCACCGATTGGCCGGCTGAATCAGCGCGGGAGTTGCAGGTTTCGAAATGAGTGAATTGTCTGGCGCGGTGGCGCTGATCACCGGCGCATCGCGTGGGCTGGGCGCGGCCGTCGCGCGCGAACTCGCGGCGCTCGGCGCACACTGCATCATCACCGCCCGCACCCAAGGCGGCCTCGAAGAAACCGACGACGCCATCCGCGCCGCCGGCGGCAGCGCCACCCTCATCCCGCTCGACCTCGACAAGGCCGCCGAGCAGATCGACCTCCTCGGCCCCTCCATCGTCGAGCGCTTCGGCCGCCTGGACATCCTGGTCCACGCCGCCGGCCTCCTGCCCAAACTCACGCCCGCCGCCCATATCGAACCCAAGGACTGGCAGGCCTCGCTGGCGGTCAACCTCAACGCCGCCTGGCGCCTGATCCGCACCACCGACCCCGCGCTGCGTGCGGCGCCGGCTGGCCGCGCGGTGTTCCTGACCGACAATTTCGCCCACGCCCCCCACGCCTATTTCGGCCTCTACAGCGCGCCGAAGGCCGCAGCCGGGCACCTCCTCCAATGCTGGGCCGCCGAGACCATCAGCACCCCCCTGCGCGTCAACCTGGCCGAACCACGCCCCACCTCGACCCGCCTGCGCCGCGCCGCCTTCCCCGGTGAGGACAGCGACACAGTCTCCACGCCCGCCGCCATCGCGCCGGCCATCGCCGCCCTCTGCCTGCCCAGCGAAACCCGCCACGGCGCCACCATCCAAGTCTGAGAAGCCCATGCCCCAGGTCCAAAAACTCGCCATCCTCGATGACTACCAGGGCGTCACTCTGCGCCACCCGGCCTGGTCCAAACTGCCGCATATCCAACCCACGGTGTTCCAGGACACCATCACCGTTCAGGACGCACTGGCCGCGCGCCTCGCCCCCTTCGACGCCATCCTGGCCATGCGCGAACGCACCCCCTTCAACGCGGCGCTGATCAACCGCCTGCCCAACCTCCGCCTGCTCATGACCACCGGCGAGCGCAACCGCGGCATCGACGCCACCGCCTGCGCCGCGCGCGGCGTGACCTTCTGCGGCACCTCCTCCTTCGGCGCGCCGACGGTCGAAATCACCTGGGGCCTGATCCTCTCCCTGATGCGCGGCCTGCCTGAGCAAATGTCCAGCCTGCGCGCCGGCAGCTGGCAGGGGCTGACCGCCTTCGGCGATGTCGGCCGCACGGTGGAAGGCAAGACGCTCGGCGTCGTGGGCCTCGGCAAACTCGGCGCCCGCGTCGCCCGCGTCGGCCAGGCCTTTGGCATGAAGGTCATCGCCTGGTCGCAAAACCTGACCGCCGAGGCCGCCGCCGCCGTGGGCGCCACCCGCGTCGAAAAATCCGCGCTGATGGAACAGGCCGACGTCATCACCCTGCACCTGATCCTATCCGACCGCTCGCGCGGTATCATCGGCGCCGAGGACCTGGCCCGCATGAAGCCCGACGCCGTCATCGTGAACACCAGCCGCGGCCCGCTGATCGACCAGGACGCCCTGCTGGCCGCGCTCCACGCGCACCGCATCGGCGGCGCCGGCCTTGACGTGTTCGACCAGGAACCCCTGCCGCCCACGCACCCCATCCTCTCCGCCCCGCGCACCGTGCTGACGCCGCATCTCGGCTATGTCAGCGCCGAGAATTACGCCGCCTATTTCGCCGGCGCCGTCGAGGCCATCACGGCCTTCGAAGCCGGCGCCCCAATCCGCGTCATCACCTGAAAGGTCACGCCCGATGGACTGGTCCGCCGCATCCCAGGTCGCCCGCGACGCCGCCTATGACAACCTGAACGCCGTGCCCGACGCCGCCGCCCACGTCGCCGAACGCAACGCCGCCTCCCCGCACTTCCCGCCGCCCGAACCCAATATCCGCTTCGGCGAAACCGAGCGCGAAGCCTGGGACATCTTCCCCGCCCGCGACCCCGCGGCACCCATGCTCGCCTTCATCCACGGCGGCTATTGGCAGCGCAACCGCCGCCAGGATTTTTGGTACCTATCGGAGGGCGCGGCCGCCATGGGCTGGGGCTTCGCGCTGTGCGGCTACACGCTGGCGCCCGAGGCCAGCATGACGCGCATCGTCTACCAAATCCACGCCGCACTGGACGTGCTGGCATCGCGCACCGCCGGCCCCATCCTGCTCTCCGGCTGGTCCGCCGGCGGCCACCTGACCGCGATGGGCGCCGAACACCCGGCGGTGACGGCGGCGCTTGCCATCAGCGGCATCTACGAACTCGGCCCCATCCGCGACACCTACCTGAACGCCGCGCTGAAACTGACGGACGACGAAATCGAAGGCTGCTCCCCCATCCGCCGCCCCGTGGTGCAGAAGCCGATGGCCATCGCATATGGCAGCGCCGAACTGCCCGAACTCTGCCGCCAATCGCGCGATTTCCACGCGATGCGGGCGGCCGCCCACGCCCCCGGCCCGCTGATCCCCGTCGCCGCCGCCGACCACTTCACCGTCATCGAAACGCTCCGCCGCCCCGGTGGCGCATTGCTGCGCGCGGCCGCCGAATTGCTGCGCTGATGAAGCTGACCGCCACCTTCCCGACCGACAATGCCGAGGCCGCGCTGGCGCGCATCGACACCATCGCCGACCCCGCGCTGTTCATCACCCGCGTCCCGCCCGACGCCGTGCGCGCCCGTGCCGCAGCACTGGTCGAAGAAGGCCCGCGCGATCGCCCGTTGTGGGGCCGCACCTTCGTCGTGAAGGACAATATCGACGCGGCCGGCCTGCCCACCACCGCCGCCTGCCCCGACAGCGCCTACACCCCCGCCGCCGACAGCCCCGCCGTGGCCCGCCTGCTTGCCGCCGGCGCCATCCTGCTCGGCAAGGTCAATCTGGACCAATTCGCCACCGGCCTGGTCGGCGTGCGCAGCCCGCATGGCACGCCGCGCAACGCGGTGGTGCACACGCATGTGCCAGGCGGTTCGTCATCCGGCTCGGCCAGCGCGGTGGCCGCCGGCATCGCGGATTTCTCGCTCGGCACCGACACCGCCGGCAGCGGCCGCATCCCCGCCGGCGCGCAGGAATTGGTGGGCTTCAAGCCCAGCCTCGGCCTGGTGCCGACGCGCGGCGTGGTGCCCGCCTGCCGCAGCCTCGACTGCGTCAGCGTCTTCGCCCGCGGCATCGAGGACGCGGCCGCGGTGCTGGAGGCGATTGCCGGCGCCGACGCCGAAGACCCCTATTCGCGCGCCGCACCTCGCGCCTGGTCCGCGCGCGGCACCGCGCCCCCGCACCTCACCCTGGCCGTCCCCGAAGACGCGCAACTCCTGTTCGACACGCCCGACGACGCTGCCCGCTTCGCCGCGGCTATCGCGCGTTTCGAATCCCTCGGCGCCCGCATCATCCGCGTCGATATCGCGCCGCTTCTGGCCGTCGCGCGCCGCCTCTACGACGGCGCCTGGGTCGCCGAACGCACTGAGGCGCTGCTCGACCGCGTGCGCCACGCGCCCGACACGCTGCACCCCGTCACGCGCAGCATCCTCGAAGGCGGGCTGCACCGCCGCACCGTCGATGCCTTCGCCGATTTCCACCAGGCCGCCCAGGCGCGGCTGCACGCGCGGCGCATCATGGCCGGCACCGCCGCGCTGCTGCTGCCGACCTACCCCGGGCTGCCCACGCTGGAGGCCGTCGCGGCCGACCCGATCGGCGCCAATTCGCGCCTGGGTACCTACACGAATTTCGTGAACCTCTGCGACCTCTCGGCACTCGCGATCCCCAATGGCCGCCGCGCGGATGGCGTGCCCTGCGGCATCACGCTGGTGGGTGCTACCTTCGCCGAGGGCACGCTGGCGGGCCTGGCCGCCACCTTCGCGAACGAGCCTTTCGACGCGCCCGCGCGGCCCGACGAAGTGGAACTCTTCTGCATCGGCGCGCACATGTCTGGCCTGCCGCTAAACTCGCAGGTTCTGGGCCATGGCGGCCGGTTCCTGCGCGCCGCGACCACCGCGCCGGAATACCGCCTGTTCGACATGGGCAACCGCCCCGGCATGCTGCGCGTGGCAACGAACGGCGCGGCCATTACCGGCGAAATCTGGGCACTGCCCGCCGCCAGCATCGGCCCCTTCCTGGCCGAAATTCCGCCACCGCTCGGCTTCGCTCGCGTGCGCCTTTCTGACGGCACCACGCCGTTGGGCTTCATCGCCGAGCCTGCCGGCGTGGCAGGGCTGCCGGATATTTCGGCATCCGGCGGCTGGCGCGCCCATCTGGCCACCCGACCCCGGGCTTGAGCACCGCGCCACTTGCGCGCACAGCACGCGCGCAAGGAGACGTCCCATGGAAGTGAACAACCCCGAGGCTTTGGCCGAACTCACCGCCGCCTTCTGGCGCTACGAAAAGGCCTTGGAAGAAAACGACGTCCCCATCCTGGACGAAATCTTCAAGGTGGCCGACGAGACCGTCCGCTACGGCGTCACCCAGCCCGAACATTTCTACGGCCATGCCGAGATCGCGGCCTTCCGCGCCGGCCGCGCGCCGCAAAAGCCGCGCGAGATCACGCGCAGCACCATCTCCACCTATGGCCGCGATTTCGGCACGGCGTGGATCGAATTCACGCGCCCCGGCATGACCAAGATCGGCCGCCAGACGCAAGCCTGGGTGCGCTTCCCTGGCGAGGGCTGGCGCGTGGTCGCAGCGCACGTCAGTCTTACTCTCTGACGCCCGCGCGCCCCTTCTGAAGCGCGCCGGCCGGCGTGGAGGGCGTGCGATGCTGCAAGAACTGCTTGGTGTGGTCGGCGTGAAGGGCGACGCGGTGCTGACCGGCGCAGCACCCGTGCAGCCCTCCAGCTTCCCGGTCGATGCGGTGGCGCAGGCCACCATTGCCGCCTGTGGTGTCGCTGCCGCCGCCATCCATGCCGCCCGCGGCGCCGCCCGCCCCGCCGTGCATTGCGACATGCGCGCCGCCGCCATCGAATTCCGCAGCGAGCAACATCTGCGCCCCGCCCGCGAATCCTGGGATTCCATCGCCGGCCTGTATCGCGCGCGCGACGGCTGGCTGCGCCTGCACACCAACTTCCCGCACCACCGCGCCGGCATCCTCGCACTGCTCGGCTGCGAGGGCACGCGCGAGGCGGTGCAAGCCGCACTCGACCACCACGACGCCGAGGCGTTTGAGACCACCGCCACCGCCGCCAACCTCTGCGTCGCGGCCTATCGCACGCGCGACGCCTGGTTCGCCCACCCGCATGCGGCGGCCCTGGCCGCCCAACCACTGGTCATCATCGAGCGCATCGGTGACGCCCCCCCCACACCCTTGCCCGCCGCCGCCGACGCGCCGCTGCGCGGCCTTCGCGTGCTGGACCTGACGCGCGTGATCGCAGGCCCGGTCGCGGGCCGCACGCTCGCGCATCATGGCGCGGATGTGCTGCATATCAGCGCGCCGCATCTGCCCAGCATCCCCGCACTGGTGATGGATACCGGGCGCGGCAAGCGCAACGCGCATCTGGATTTGCGGCAGGATGCCGCGCGTTTCGCGGGCCTGGTCGCGGGCGCGGATGCCGTCGTGAACAGCTATCGCGCCGGCGCGCTGGCAGCCCTTGGTTTCTCCGACGAGCACCTGGCAAAATTGCGCCCCGGCATCGTGGTGGCGCACCTCTCCGCCTATGGCGTGGCTGGCCCCTGGGCCGGCAAGCGCGGCTTCGACAGCCTGGTGCAGACCGCCACCGGCATCAACGCCGAGGAAGCCGCGGCGGCGGGCGAGACCAAGCCGCGCGTGCTGCCCTGCCAGGCGCTGGACCATGCCAGCGGCTATCTGCTGGCACTGGGCATCATGGCCGCCTGGCTGCGGCGCGCGGAGGAGGGTGGGTCATGGCGCGTGCGCATCTCGCTGGCGCGCACCGGGCATTGGCTTCGCGGGCTGCCGCGCGTGGCCAACGGTTTTTCCGTGTTGAACCCGACGCAGGATGATGTGGCCGATCTGCTGGAGACGCATGAGAGCGGGTTCGGCCCGCTGACCACCGTGCGGCATGCGGCAGTGCTGGCGGGGTTCGCTGCGCATCCGGGGCCGACGATGCCGCTCGGCACCGCCGCGCCGGAATGGCTGAACGCCTGAGCCAGCGATTCACGCTGCGTCCGCAGCGATCGCACGCTACCGGTTGAGAAACTGCGCCGCCGCATCGTGCAAAATCCGCACGCCCAGCTCCAGATCCTCGATCTTCGTATCCTCCGCCCAGTGATGCGAAATCCCGCCAATGCTCGGCGTGAACAGCATCGCCGCCGGCATGATCCGCGCCATGTATTGCGCATCATGCCCCGCGCCTGACGCCATGTGCCGCCACAGCCCCGGCGCATTCGCCTCCGCCGACGCCGCCAGGCATTCCTGCATCACGTGATCGCACAGCGCCGGCTTGGACAGCGACATCGCATGCAGCGTCGCATGGCAGCGCTCGCGCCGGTTGCTCTCCGGGATCAGGCGGCGCAGCACGCCCTCCAGCCGCTCCAGCGTCGCCACCTCGATATCGCGGAACTGGAACAGCACCTCCGCGCGCCCCGGGATGATCGAGGCCGCCCCCGGGTCCAGCGCAATCCGCCCGCAGGTCCAGGTCGTGCGCTCACCCACATGGCGCGGGAATTCCGCGTCGATCGCCGCCAGCAGCCGCACCGCGGTCAGCCCCGCATCGCGCCGCTCGGCCATGGTGGTGCCGCCGGCATGGTCCTGCATGCCGACAATCTCGATGCGCCATTGCCAGATGGCGACAATGCCGGTCACCACCGCGGCGCGCAGCCCGGCACCCTCAAGCTGCGTGCCCTGCTCGATATGCAGCTCGAAAAACCCCTTGTAGCGCGCGGCATCCAGCGCCGGCCGAGGCACGCCCGCCAGCCCCGCCGCCGCCAGTGCCTCGCGCAGCGGCTGGCCCGTATATCGGTTGCGCGCGGCGTCGATCTCCTCCTCGGTCAAAATGCCGAGCAGGCTCTTGCTGCCTGGGAAGGACATGAAATGCCCCTCCTCATCCGCGCACGCCACCACATCCACCGGCAGCCCCGCGCGCGCCAGCGCGACACCCGCCATCACCCCCAGCGCGCCATCCAGCCACCCCGCCTGGTTCTGGCTTTCGATATGGCTGCCCACCAGCAATTTCCGGCCAGGCCCCGGGTGCTTGCCCAGCACATTGCCGATGCCATCGATGCTGGGCTCGAGGCCGCATTCGCGCATGCGGTCCATCAGCCAGCGGCGGGACTGCATGTCGTCCGCGCCATAGGTCGGCCGATGCACGCCGCCCTTATAGGCGCCGATCTGGCGCAGTTCCTGCAGGTCCTGGATAAAGCGTTCGGTGTCGATCATGCGCGCAGTTTGCACGGCCCCGCGCCCGGCGTGTAGCGTGCTGCGCATGGAAAAAATCACCCGCTACGCGACACCCACCACCGGCCGGGCCTACCCGCCCTTTTCGATCGCAGTGGGCCATGCCGGCACGCTGTATGTCTCGGGCCTC
>JAAFHD010000078.1:929-11350 GCA_013298245.1 Alphaproteobacteria bacterium | reverse complement strand
ATTTCGTGTGCGGCAGCGACACATCCACGATGGTCGCCCCCGCATCGCGCAGCCAGGCGATGCCCTGCTGCCACAGCGCCTCGATCTCGGCCGGCATCCCGTCCATCCGGTATTCGCGCGGGATGCCGATGCGCAGGCCCTTCACGCCGCGCGACACGGCCGCTTCGAAATCCGGCACGGGCACATCGCCGCTGGTGGAATCCTTCGCATCAAACCCGGCCATGCTGCGCAGCATGATCGCATTGTCGCGCACATCACGCGCGATCGGTCCCGCCTGGTCCAGCGACGACGCAAACGCCACAATCCCCCAACGCGAACACCGCCCATAGGTCGGCTTGATGCCCGCCACGCCGCAGAACGCGGCCGGCTGGCGAATGGAACCACCAGTATCCGTCGCGGTCGCGCCCAGCGCGATGCGCGCCGCCACAGCCGCCGCCGAACCGCCCGAGGAACCACCCGGCACCAACCGCGTCTCCGGGTCATTCGCGCGCGACCACGGATTTTCCACCGGCCCAAACGCGCTGGTCGCGTTGGACGATCCCATCGCGAATTCGTCCAGGTTCAGCTTGCCCAGAAACACCGCGCCATCGCGCAGCAGATTCCCGCTGACGGTGCTTTCGTAAGGCGGCTTGAACTCGCCCAAAATACGGCTGCCGGCGGTGGTGCGCACACCGGCCGTGCAGAACAAATCCTTGATGCCGAGGGGGATGCCCTCCAGCGGCCGCGCCGCGCCGGCGGCGATGCGCTTGTCGCTCTCCGCGGCCTGCGCCAGCGCGGCCTCGGCGGTCACGGCGACATAAGCGTTCAAGCGCGGATTGAGCGCCGCGATCGCGTCCAGATAGGCCTGCGTCAATTCACGCGCTGTCAGCTGGCGCGCCGCCAGCGCAGCGCGCGCCTCGGCCATGGTCAGGTCGGTCGGGCGCATCACTCGACCACCTTCGGCACGCCGAAATACTCACCCTCGCGGTCGGGCGCGTTGGCCAGCACGGCTTCGGCCTGCGCGCCGTCGGTCACCACATCGTCGCGCCAGCGCAGCACCGCCGCACCACCGCCGGCCATGGGTTGCACGCCCGTGGTATCCACCTCGCGCAGCATCTCGATCCAGTTCAGGATGCCGTTCAGCTCCTGCGCCATGGCGGGCAGCGCCTCGGGTTCCACATGGATGCGCGCAAGCCGCGCGATGCGTTTGACAGTATCCGCGTCCACACTCATGGGCGTCGCAATTCCTTCGGGTGGAGATTTCATGGCCTTGTTCCCCATGGCGGAGTTGCGTGCAAGCCTGCCGCGCGGCGTGCGACTGCTGGGGCTGGACCCAGGCGCCAAGAGGATTGGCCTGGCGCTGACGGATGTGTCGCTGATGCTGGCCAGCCCCTATGGCGCCATCAAGCGCGCGAAGTTTTCCATCAATGCGCGCGAAGTGGCGGCCATCGTGGCCAAGGAAGGCGTGGGCGGGCTGGTCTGCGGCCTGCCTTTGGAAATGGATGGACGATTCGGCCCGGCCGCGCAGGCGGCCAAGGACTGGGCCACCGCGATGGGCGATGCCGTGGGCCTGCCTGTGGCATTGTGGGACGAACGACTGTCCAGCGCCGCCGTCAACCGCATGCTGATCCAGGACATCGACATGACACGCGCCCGCCGCGCGCAGGTCGTGGATGCGGCGGCCGCCGCCTGGACCTTGCAGGCCGCATTAGACGCCACGATCGACGAAGGAGCCTAGGTGCCTCAAGGGAGGGAGATTGGCTGCAAGCGAACGGCTTTTCGGGATCGGCATTTAGCCCGGTTCTTTACGAATTACCTCATCGATGAAGTGCTGCTTTGTGACCTTCTTGCCCTTCTGTTGCTCCTCAATACGCAGCTTGACGCGCAATAGATCACCAGTAGCAAAAGTCTCCTCCCGTGCTCGTACCTTCTGCATGAAGGCGTTGTCCGTAACTTTCGCTGTGATCCGGTTCGGTCCCCATTTGAACCGCCATGAATCTTCGCCATCGAGGTGCGGCTGAGCGACGCGTAGGGTCGCTTCGATGGTGTTTACGGTCAAAGGCGTGTTGTCGTTTGCAACCCGTGCAGCGATTGAGGGATAACTCTCCGATGCTGTTGCGAGCACTTCTTTGTGGTCCTGCGAAACCCGGAGTGTGCGCCTGGCCTTCCTCAGAGGCTTGGTCGATTTTGCTGCTTGCTCTTGGAAGTAGACATTTCCTGCGACGTTGATGATCGTTGGATTGACGATGGTCGTGGCGCCCTCCGAATTCGCCACGACGACGTTGTTGTCACCCGCGATCCGGACGACCTCTTTCGGCGGCTTGCCGCGCAGGAATTCGAGCATCTTGATCGCATCGGCGAATACCTGACCCACCTCGCGAATGGTAAAGCCGCCGGGCAGGGCACCGGGTAGGATGCTCTGCAAAATTGCAGCGCCTTCGAACAGAAAATTAAATGTGGCTGACCCAGATCTGACTTCGGTCAAGTGCAGATTAAACGGACAGCCTCGGTCATCAGCCCGCTCGACAAGAAAATGGATGGCTTTGGCCATCCCTTCCGCAACCGCCGCAACCTCGTCAGCATCGAGACCGGCCGCTGGAATGGCTCCATCGAAGTGCAAAACCAGCGGTATCGAAAACCGCTCTTCCGATTCGATCTTGTGCGCGTGGCTCATTGTCGGAGCAAAGCTACACGAGCGCAATCAAGCAAGCACTTTATCTTATCAGGTCGGCAGTCATGCTGCGGCGACGTGTCAAATCGGAAGTGCGATGATCATCCAGTATATTGGTGTGCTGGTCGGAGCGTCCGAGAGGAGCGCATTCAAGAGGAGCAGCGGCTTCCGCGACGCCGCCGCGCGGTCTAGGTTCCGGGCTTGTGAGCTTCTCCTACCCCATCCTGCCAGGCGGGCACCTGCTGGCGATCGAAGGCCTCGAAGCGCCGCATATCGCGGCCCTTCTGGATTTGGCCGAATCCTACGCGCTGCTGAACCGCCAGGGCAAAACCCAGCGCGACCTGCTGAAGGGCCGCACGCTGATCAACCTGTTCTTCGAGGACAGCACGCGCACCCGCACCAGCTTCGAAATCGCGGGCAAGCGGCTGGGCGCGGATATCGTGAACATGTCCGTCAGCACGTCCTCGGTGAACAAGGGCGAGACGCTGCTCGACACCGCATCCACCCTGAACGCGATGAACACCGACATCCTGGTGGTGCGCCACGCGCAATCCGGCGCGCCCGCGCTGCTCGCGCAGAAGGTACAGGCGGCCGTCATCAACGCCGGCGACGGCACGCATGAACACCCCACGCAAGCGCTGCTGGATGCGCTGACCATACGCCGCCACAAGCCCGATCTGCGCGGCTTGATCGTGGCGATCTGCGGCGACATCACGCATAGCCGCGTGGCGCGCAGCAACATCCATTGCCTGAACGCGATGGGGGCGGAGGTGCGGCTGGTGGCACCCCCCACACTGCTGCCGGCAGACGTCACGCGGCTTGGCGTGCAGGTCTTCCACGACATGACCAAGGGCCTGGCCGGCGCGGATGTCGTGATGATGCTGCGCTTGCAGAAGGAACGCATGTCCGGCGGCCAGGTGCCGAGCGCGCGCGAATTCTTCCGCTTCTTCGGCCTGGACCGCGAGAAGCTGGCCTATGCGAAGCCCGACGCGATCGTGATGCATCCGGGCCCGATGAATCGCGGCGTCGAGATCGACAGTTCCATCGCCGATGACCCCGTGCGCAGCGTGATCGGCGAACAGGTGGAAATGGGTGTGGCGCTGCGCATGGCCGTGCTGGACGTGCTGGCCCGCGGCCTGAGGCGCAACGTCTGATGCTGCGCGCCGCCAACCCCGCCGATGCGGAACCGATGCGCGCCTTGGTGCGCGCGGCCTATGCGCATTACGTGCCGCGCATCGGGATCGAGCCGCTGCCGATGGTGGATGACTATGCGGCGCGCGTGGCGGCGCGGCAGGCATGGGTGCTGGAAGCGGATGGCGCGATGCAGGGCGCGTTGGTGCTGGAGGACGACCCGAGTGGGTTGTTGCTGGACAACATCGCCGTCGCACCCGGCGCGCAGGGGCGTGGGCATGGGCGCGCGATGATCGCCTTCGCGGAAGACGAAGCGCGCCGTCGTGGGCACAGCCGCATCTGGCTCTATACCAACGAAAAGATGGTCGAGAACATCGCGCTCTACACACGCCTCGGTTTCCGCGAGACGCATCGCGAGGACCGCAAGGGCCGCCGCGCCGTCTATATGGAAAAGCCGCTGTGACCGCGCTGCTGATCGAAAACGCGCGCCTGCTGGACCCCGCGACCGGCCGCGATACCCTGGGCGCATTGCTGATCGAAAACGGCCGCATCGCCAGCCTCACCGGCGCGCCCGCCGATGGCATTCCGCGCTTCGACGCCGGCGGCGCCTGCCTCGCACCTGGCCTGATCGACCTGCGCGCCAGCCTCGGCGAACCAGGCCATGAACACCGCGAGACCATCGCCAGCGCCGCCCTGGCCGCGGCGGCCGGCGGCATCACCACCATCTGCGCCACACCCGACACCGACCCGGTGGTGAACGACCCCGCGCTGGTGCAATTCATGGCGCGCCGCGGCGACGCCACCGGCAGCCTGACCATCCTGCCCTATGCCGCCGCCACGCGCGGCACGGAAATTTCCGAATACGGATTGCTGCGCGAGGCCGGCGCCATCGCCTTCACCGACGCCCCGCGCGCCATCGCGTCGGCGCGCACCATGCGGCTTGCGCTCTCCTACGCGCGCGCCTTCGGCGCCTTCATCATGCAGCACCCGGAGGAGCCAACGCTTGCGACCGGCGGCGTTGCGACGGAGGGCGAAATGGCCACCCGCATGGGCCTGCCCGGCATCCCCATGGCGGCCGAGGCGATGATGGTCGCGCGCGACATCGCGCTCGCGCGCATCACCGGCGGCCATGTGCATTTCTCATGCGTGTCCACGGCCGCCGCACTCGACCTGATCCGTGCCGCGAAAGCGGAAAACCTGCACGTCACCGCCGATACCGCGCCGCCCTATTTCGACCTGTCTGAAACCGCGATTGGCGAGTACCGCACCTACGCCAAACTCTCGCCGCCGCTGCGCCCCGACAGCGAACGCCAGGCCGTCGCGGCGGCTTTGCGCGATGGCACTCTGGACGCCGTGTGCTCCGCGCATCGCCCCTGCGATGCCGACGACAAGCGCCTGCCTTTCGTGCAGGCGGAACCAGGCGGTGCGGGGCTGGCCACACTGCTGGGCGTGACGCTTGCGCAAGTCCACAACGCGGCACTGCCTTTGCTGGATGCGCTCGCGCTTTTGACCAGCAAACCCGCCGCATTGCTGGGCCTGGAATCTGGCCGCCTGGCGCCCGGCGCGCCCGCCGACCTGGTGCTGTTCGACCTCGAACGCGGCTGGCAAGTGAAGGCCGGCGCGCTGCCCGGCAAGGCACAAAACACACCCTTCGACGGCCGCCCGCTGGAGGGCCGCGTGCGGGCCACATTCAAGGCAGGTCGGAAGGTCTTCGGCGCATGATCCAGGACATGATTTCGGGCGGTCTGGCGGCGCTGATCGGCGCGCTGATCGGCTCCATCCCCTTCGGCCTTTTGGTGACGCGCGCGGCGGGATTGGGCGATATCCGCAACATCGGTTCGGGCAGCATCGGCGCCACCAATGTGCTGCGCACGGGCAAGAAGGGCCTGGCCTTGGCGACGGTGCTGCTGGACGCGCTGAAGGGCACGCTGGCGGTGTTCGTGGTGCATTGGTTCATCGGCGCGCCCTGGGATGTGGTGGCCGGCGTCGCGGCGGTGATCGGCCATTGCCATCCGCCATGGTTGGGCGGGCGCGGTGGCAAGGGCGTCGCCACCGCATACGGCGTGCTGCTGCCGCTGG
This sequence comes from Alphaproteobacteria bacterium, assembly GCA_013298245.1. Lineage (GTDB taxonomy): Bacteria > Pseudomonadota > Alphaproteobacteria > Acetobacterales > Acetobacteraceae > Rhodovarius. Next base: position 5,490 of record JAAFHD010000078.1, on the reverse strand, counting down.
CCTGGCCGGTTTTCATCCTGACGGCGCTCGCCTGGCTGGCGGCGGCGGCTATCTCGCGCATTTCCTCAGTTGGCGCGCTGGCGGCGATGACGATGGCGATCGTCTCCTCGCTGGTGCTGGCGCCTGGCGCGGTGGGTGTCGGCATCTCTGCCATGGCCGCCTTCATCATCTGGCGCCACCGCCCGAATATCGAGCGCCTGCTGGCCGGCAAGGAACCCCGCATCGGCGAGGGCAAGTGACCGACGCCTTCGCGCGGCTGACGCTGGCGCGGACGGATGGCATCGGCCCGCTGACGCATCGGCGATTGCTGGAGCGCTACACCACGCCCGCGGCCGCGTTGGCCGCCGTGGTGCGCGCTGGCCGCCACCGCATCGCGCATGAACGCGCCGTGCGGCACGAACTGGCGGCGATGGAGGAACTCGGCGGCCGCTTCCTGTTCGATGGCGCGCCAGACTATCCGCCGCTGCTGTCGTTGTTGCCCGATGCGCCGCCGGTGATTGCGGTGATGGGCGACCTGGCGGCGCTCGAACCACGCGGCGTTGCGTTGGTGGGCGCGCGCAATGCCTCCGCCGCCGGCCAGCGCTTTTCCGAATCGCTGTCGCGCCGTCTGGCGCAAGCCGGCCTGTCCGTGATCTCCGGCCTGGCGCGCGGCATCGATTCAGCCGCGCATATCGGCGCGCTCTCCGCACCTGGCCGCACCATCGCCGCCATCGCCGGCGGGCTCGACGTCGCCTACCCGCCCGAGAACGCGGAACTCCAGGAACGCATCGCGGCCGAGGGCGGTTTGCTGGTGACTGAAGCGCCGCTCGGCACCTCTCCGCTTGCGCGGCATTTCCCCCGCCGTAACCGGTTGATCGCGGGCCTCGCGTTGGGCGTGATCGTGGTCGAGGCGATGGAAAAATCCGGCACGCTCATCACCGCCCGCCTCGCGCTGGAATACGGCCGCGAACTTTACGCCGTGCCCGGCCACCCGCTGGAACCCCGCGCGCGCGGCGCCAATGACCTGCTGCGCCAGGGCGCGCGACTGTGTGAAAATCTCGATGATGTGCTCGCGCATTTGCCCGAAGCGCCGGGCGAAACGCCCGTGTTCGTGCCCCGCGCGCTGCCCGAAATGCCCGTGGAGGACGCGCCGGAACCCCAAGGGGACGTCGCGCAAGTGATTGAATTGCTTGGCACCACACCAATCTCTGTTGACGAGCTTGCCCGGCGCTGCCAGCTATCCATCGAGAAATTGCGCGTCATTCTGCTGGAATTGGAAGTGGAAGGGCGCGTGCAAACCCTTCCCGGGGACCGCGTTTCCCGCGGCTGAAAACCCCCAATCGGAAACCATATGCCGGACGTTCTCGTCGTCGAAAGCCCCGCCAAGGCGAAGACCATCAACAAGTATCTGGGCAGCGGTTTTACCGTGCTGGCCAGCTTCGGGCATGTGCGCGACCTGCCGCCCAAGGATGGCTCGGTGCGCCCCGATGAAGACTTCGCGATGGACTGGGAGGCCGATGACCGCGGCCAGAAGCAGGTGCGCGCGATCGCGGCCGCGCTGAAGGGCGCCAAGCGCCTGTTCCTGGCCACCGACCCGGATCGTGAGGGCGAGGCGATTTCCTGGCACGTGAAGGACATGCTCGCGCGGTCGGGCGCGCTGAAGGGCGTGCTGGTCAAGCGCGTGACCTTCAACGAGATCACCAAGCGCGCGGTGCAATACGCGATCGACCATCCGCGCGAATTGGATACGCCGTTGATCGAGGCGTATCTGGCCCGCCGCGCGCTGGATTACCTGGTGGGGTTTTCGCTCTCGCCGGTGTTGTGGCGCAAGCTGCCGGGGTCGCGTTCGGCGGGGCGTGTGCAGTCGGTGGCGCTGCGGCTGATCTGCGAGCGTGAGGCGGAGATCGAGGTGTTCAAGCCGCGTGAGTATTGGACGGTTGAGGCGAAGTTGGCGACGCCGTTGGGCGCGCCGTTCACCGCGCGGCTGACGCATCACGAGGGCAAGAAGCTCGATCAGTTCGACCTGAACACCGAAGTGCTGGCGATGGCCGCCAAGCGCGCGGTGGAGGCGGCGAAACTGTCGGTCGTGTCGGTCGAGAAGAAGCGCGTGCGGCGCAACCCGCCGGCGCCGTTCACGACCAGCACGCTGCAGCAGGAGGCGTCGCGCAAGCTGGGTTTCGGCGCGCAGATGACGATGCGCACGGCGCAGCAATTGTATGAGGGTGTGGAGATTGGCGGCGAGACCGTCGGCCTGATTACGTACATGCGGACGGATGGCGTGCAGATGTCGCGCGAGGCGATCATGGCCATCCGCGACCATGTGAAGGGCGATTTCGGCGCGGATTATCTGCCGCCGGGGCCGCGTGAGTATACGTCGCGCGCGAAGAACGCGCAGGAGGCGCATGAGGCGGTGCGGCCGACCGATGTGTCGCGCCGACCGGCGGATGTGGCGCGTTATGTCAGCGACCAGCAGTTGCGGCTTTATGAGCTGGTGTGGAAGCGTGCCGTGGCCTCGCAGATGGCGAGTGCGGAGTTGGATCAGACCACGGTGGAGATGGCGGAACCCAAGGGGCAGACGAAGCTGCGGGCGACCGGCAGCGTCATAGCCTTCGACGGGTTCCTGAAGCTGTATCGCGAAGACCAGGACGACGCGGCGGCGGATGATGACGAGACGCGCATCCTGCCGCCGATGCGGGAGAAGGATGCGCTGAAGACGGATGCTGTGGCGGCGAGCCAGCATTTCACCCAGCCGCCGCCTCGGTTTTCGGAAGCGTCGCTGGTGAAGCGCATGGAGGAACTCGGCATTGGTCGGCCTTCCACCTATGCGTCGATCCTGCAGGTGCTGCAGGACCGCGAGTATGTGAAGCTGGATAAGCGCCGTTTCATTCCGGAGGACCGTGGGCGGTTGGTGACGGCCTTTCTGGTGTCGTTCTTTGAACGCTATGTGGATACCGGTTTCACCGCGGGGCTTGAGGAACAGCTCGACGATATTTCCGGTGGGCGGGCCGAATGGCGCGCGGTGATGCGCGCCTTCTGGGAGCATTTTTCGCGCGCGATCGAGGCGACCAAGGACCTCAAGATTTCCGACGTCATCGACCGGTTGGATGAGGAACTGGGGCCGCACTTTTTCCCGGCGGCCGATGATGGGTCGAACCCGCGCGTGTGCCCTGCGTGCAGCAGCGGGCGGCTGGGGTTGCGGCTTGGCAAGACGGGCGCCTTCATCGGGTGTTCGAATTATCCCGAGTGCCGCTACACGCGCCCGCTGGCGGTGCCAGGTGGTGATGGCGAACAGGGTGGCTTTGCCGATGGCGTGCGGCTGTTGGGCAAGGATCCGGCCGGGTTGGACGTGACCATGCGGCGCGGGCCGTATGGGATTTATGTGCAGCTGGGCGAACCTGGCACGGATGAAAAGGGCAAGCCGACCAAGCCTCGGCGCGCGAGCCTGCTGCGCAATATGGACCCGGAAACCATCGATATCGAACGCGCGCTGCTGCTGCTCTCCATGCCGCGCATCGTTGGTGTGCATCCGGAGAAGGCGGAGGAAATCACCGCGCATCTCGGGCGGTTCGGGCCGTATATCCAGATGGGGCAGTTGTCGAAATCGGTCGATCGCGATGACGATATTCTGTCGCTCGGGCTGAACCGCGCGGTGGCGTTGCTGGCGGATGCGAAGCCGCGCGGCGTGCTGCTGGGTGAGCACAAGGGCGAGAAGGTGGAAGTGCGGCGCGGGCGGTTCGGGCCGTTCCTGCTGTCGGGTAAGCGGGTGGCGAACCTGCCGCGCGGGACGGAGATGGAGGCCGTCACGCTGGAGGAGGCCATCACCATCCTGGCCGAAAAGGGCAAGGAATTGCCGCCGCTGAAGGGCAAGGGGCGGAGTGCGAAACGCGCGCCGGCCAAGGCCGCGGCGGCGCCGGTGAAGGCGGAACCAGTGAAGAAGGCAGCGCCGAAAAAGGCCGCTGCGAAGGCGCCCGCCAAGAAACCGGCGGCGAAAAAGCCTGCGGCGAAGAAGGCGACCAAGCGCTCGTGACGCGCAAGGGGCCGCCGCCGAAGGGGCGTCGCAAGCCGCCCGCGACGGAAGCGGCGCTGCCGACGAAGGATCAATTGCGGGCGTTTTTGCGGGCCGCACCTGGGCGCGTTGGCAAGACTGAGATCGCCAAGCATTTCGGGCTGTCCAGCGAACAGCGGCCGGCACTGCGGGCGCTGATGGCGGCGTTGAAGGATGACGGGCATGCGGCGCCAGCGGGGCGTCGGGGGATTGCGGCGCCGCTGCATCATCGCGGCACGCTGCCCGAGATGACCGTGGTGGAAATCTACGGCAGCACCGAGGATGGCGAGGCGCTGGCCAGGCCCGTCACCTGGCAATCCAAGGAACGCGCGCCGACCATTCTGATGCAGCGCGAGGCGCGGGGGCAGCCAGCACTTGCACCGGGTGAACGCGTGCTGGCCAGGCTGCGTGCGGTGGGGCCGGGGCGGTATGAGGGGCGCGCGTTCAAGCGGCTCGGGCGCCAGGATGATGCGCGGGTGCTGGGGGTTGTGCGCGGCGATCGGATTGTGCCCACGGATCGGCGGCAGAAGGGCGAGT
>JAAFHD010000078.1:0-919 GCA_013298245.1 Alphaproteobacteria bacterium | reverse complement strand
GAGTGGCAGATTGTCGGCGGTGAGGCGGCCGAGGGCGATATCGTGCTGGGCGCGCCGGTGGCGCAGGTGGGGCGGCCCTTGGGGCCGCGGCCAGCGCGGATTGTGGAGACGCTGGGGCGGTTGGGGGATGCGAAATCGGTCTCGCTGATCTGCATTCATGCGCACGGCATTCCGATGGAATTTCCGGAAGAGGCGGAGGCGCAGGCGAAGCGCGCGAAGGGTGTCGGGCCGCGTGGGCGGGCGGATATTCGTGACCTGCCGTTGGTGACGATCGATGGCGATGATGCGCGCGATTTTGATGATGCGGTGTTCGCCGAGCCGGATGGTGCGGGGTGGCGTTGTGTCGTCGCGATCGCGGATGTCGCGCATTATGTGCAGCCTGGTTCGGCGCTGGACCGGGAGGCGCGGAAGCGCGGCAACAGCGTGTATTTTCCGGACCGCGTTGTGCCGATGTTGCCGGAGGCGCTGTCGAATGGGTGGTGCAGCCTGCGGCCAAATGAGGATCGGGGCTGCCTGTTTGTCGAGATGCGGTTCGATGCGGCGGGGACGAAGACGGGGCACAGGTTTGGCCGTGGGTTGATGCGCAGTGCGGCGCGGCTGACATACGAAGAAGCGCAGGCGCTGCATGAGGCGGGCGATGCGCGGGTGGCGCATTTGTACGGGGCGTTTGGCGCGTTGTTGGCGGCGCGGGGGCGGCGCGGGACGCTGGAGCTGGATATTCCGGAGCGCCGCGTCGTGCTGAATGAAGCCGGCCAGGTGACCAGCGTGGCGCCGCGGGCGCGGCTGGATTCGCACAAGCTGATCGAGGAATTCATGGTCGCCGCGAATGTGTGCGCAGCGGAGGAATTGGAGCGGCTTTCGCAGCCCTGCATGTATCGGGTGCATGACCGGCCGAGCGAGCAGAAGCTGGAATCGCTGA
>JAAFHD010000077.1 GCA_013298245.1 Alphaproteobacteria bacterium | reverse complement strand
TGACAACCGCGCGCGCCGGCAGCGCCGAATGCCGATACGAAAAGCCGCAATCCGCCGCCGCGATGCGCGTGATGCCACTGGCCGTCGCGACCTCCACCCAATCCAGCACGTCCTTCACTTCCGCGCCGTAGGCACCGGCGTTCATCGCCACCGCCCCACCCACGGAACCAGGAATGCCCGACAGGAATTCCAACCCCGCCAGCCCCGCCGCCGCCGCGTGTTCCGCCAGCGTCACATCCAGCACAGCCGCACCCGCGATGAAGCCATCGCCATCGCGCACCACATCCGAAAACCCACGCGCCAACCGCAGCACCACACCCGGCACACCACCATCGCGCACGATCAGGTTCGACGCCGCACCCATCACCGTCAGCGGCGCATCCGAAGGCAGCGCCGCCAGCAGCGCCACCAGGCCAGCCGCATCCGCCGGCCGCACCAGCCATTCCGCCGCTCCACCCACGCGAAACCAGGTGAAGGGCGCAAGCGGCACCCCCGCCTGCACGCGGCCGCGAATGACGGGAATGGCGTGGGTCACGGCCTGCATCCTCATGCCCTGCGCCCCGCCGGGCCTTGCAGCGCGGTCAGTTTTTCCGGCAGCGCATGCGCCCAATTGGTGATGCTGCCCGCACCCAGAAACACCACGTAATCGCCCGGCTTGGCGATGGCGTGGATCATATCCGGCAGCTGCTCCGGCGAGGGCAGCGGCACCACACTGCGATGCCCGCGCGCGCGCAGCCCATCCACCAGCGAATCCTTGTCGATGCCCGGAATCGGCTGTTCACCCGCCGCATAGACATCCGCGACAATCACCGTGCCCGCATCGTTCATGCAGGTGCAAAAATCATTGAACAACGTCTGCAAACGCGAATAGCGATGCGGCTGCACGATCGCCACCACATCACGCGCACCCGCCTGCCGCGCCGCCTTCAACACCGCCGCGATTTCCACCGGATGATGCCCGTAATCATCGATGATCGAGATGCCATTCACATCGGCCACGCGGGTGAAGCGCCGCTTCACACCCTTGAAGCCCGCGAGTGCCGTGCGGATCATCTCCTCCGGCACATCCATCTCCACACCAACGGCAATCGCAGCCAGCGCGTTCTGCACATTGTGCTGCCCCAACATGGGCAGGCGGAACGGCTTCATCTGCCGCTTCCGCCCCGTCACGCGGTCCTGCACCGTCACTTCAAACGTGGCACCCAAGCGGTCCGTCAGCAGCTTCTCCGCGCGCACATCCGCCTGCGGTGAAAACCCGTATGTCACGATGCGCCGATCCAACAGCGGGATCATCGCCTGCACATCCGGATGGTCCATGCACAGCACGGCAAAACCATAGAACGGGATGTTCGACACGAATTGCCGATACCCCTCGCGCATCGCCTCGCCCGTGCCCCAATGGTCCAGGTGCTCCGGGTCCATATTGGTCACGACGGCCACAGTGGATGGCAGGCGCAGGAAGGAGCCATCGCTCTCATCCGCCTCCACCACCATCCATTCGCCCGCGCCCTGGCGCGTGTTGGTGCCATAGGCGTTGATGATGCCGCCGTTGATCACAGTGGGGTCCAGCCGCGCCGCTTCCAGCACGGCGGCAATCAGGCTGGTGGTCGTGGTCTTGCCATGCGTGCCACCAATCGCGACCGACCACTTCAGTCGCATCAGCTCCGCCAGCATTTCCGCGCGGCGCACCACTGGCAGCAGTTTTGTCCGCGCGGCCTGCACCTCCGGATTGTCGCGCTTCACCGCGGTCGACACCACGACAACCTGCGCAGACCCCAGGTTTTCGGCCCGATGCCCGATCGCGACCGGAATCCCCTGCTCGCGCAACCGCGTGACGTTATAGCCCTCCGCGATGTCCGAACCCTGCACGGAATAACCAAGATTATGCAGCACCTCCGCAATGCCCGACATGCCAATGCCGCCGATGCCGACGAAGTGGATCGTGCCAATGGTGAGCGGTAGCGCGCGCATCAGTGAAGCGCCTCCGTGCGCGCCAGCGAGAGAACAAGATCAGCCAATTCACGCACCGCACCAGGCTGCCCCAGTGCTGCCGCCGCATCATGCGCCGCCTGCATGCGCGCCGGAAATGACAGGAAGGCGTTGATCTCGCCCGCCAGCAATTCCGGCGTCAGCCCGGCCTGCGGCAACAACCGCGCGGCACCAGCCTCGCTCAGCACGCGCGCATTGGCACTCTGGTGGTCATCAATCGCGGATGGCAGCGGCACCAGCAGCGAAGGCCGCGCCGCCACCGCCAATTCCGCCACCGTCGATGCCCCCGCGCGCGCCACCACCAGATGCGCATTCGCCAATAGCCGCGCCACATCACCAAAAAAGGGCGACAACTCCGCCGGCACGCCCAGCGCCGCATAGGCGGCGCGCACGCGATCAATATCCTCCGCGCGACATTGCTGCGTCACCAGCAGCCGCGCGCGCAATTCCTGCGGCAGCGCGCCAATCGCCGCCGGCACCAGATCACTGAACACCCGCGCGCCCAACGACCCACCCAGCACCAGCAGGCGCAACCCGCCCTCGATGCCCGGCATCGGCTGCCCATGCAGCTCCGCGATCGCGGGCCGCACCGGGTTGCCCACCACATGCACCGGCGCGCCCGCCGGCACGCGCGCGGTATCCGCAAAGGACAACGCCAAGGCATCCGCGCGCCGCGCCAAAAGTCGGTTCGCGCGACCCAGCACGCCATTCTGTTCGTGCAGAATCACTGCGGGCCGCGCACGCCCCATGCTGAACGCCGCCAGCGCCGGCGGAATGGCCGGATAGCCGCCAAAACCCACCACCGCACTGGCATGAATCCGCTTCAGGATTCGCCGCGCTTCCAGCGTGCCCGCGGCCAGCGTGAAGGCACCGCGAATGGCGCCGCGCACACCACGGCCTGCGATGCCCTCACCCTTCAACACAAACCGCTCCGCGCCCGAAAACGCATTGCTGGCAAAGGCGCTGCTGCGTGCATCGGTCATCAGCGCCACGCGCTCGCCGCGCGCGGTCAGCTCCACCGCCAGCGCTTCCGCCGGGAAGAGATGCCCGCCGGTGCCGCCGGCCGCAATGATGATCGCGCGCGCCATCGGCCCCCTCATTGCGGCATGTCGCGGCGGATGCTGCGCCGGCGCGTCAGCGCCAACAGCATGCCCATGCCGATCGCCATCGCCAGCATCGACGACCCACCATAACTCACGAAAGGCAGCGTCATGCCCTTGGTCGGAATCAACCGCAGCGTGCTGCCCATATTGATGAAGGCCTGCAGCCCGAATTGCACTAGCAATCCGGTCGCCGCCAGCGCGACAAACATGTCGCGTTCCTGCAGCAACCGCAGCATGCCGCGCAGCACCACGAAGGCGAAAATCGCCAGCAGCACCAGGCACATCACCAGGCCGAATTCCTCGCCCACCACGGCCAGCACGAAGTCCGCATCGGCATCGGGCAGATGCGTCTTCACGCTGCCCTCACCCGGGCCCTGACCCCAGGCGCCGCCATTCCCAAACGCCATCAGCGAACGCTCTTCCTGCGTCGGCGGCAGCGACGGCGGCTGCGGGTCCCAGATCGAATTCCACCAGGTCGCGATGCGCAGCCGCACATGGCCATACATGGCGTAAGCCAGCACGCCCGCGCCAGCCAACACGCCACCACCCAGCACCACCAGCGGCAGCGGCAAACCCCACATGAAGACCTGCGCGACGAAGACCGCCGCCACCACCACCATCATCCCGATATCCGGTTGCTGCTTCAGCAGCACCATCGCCGCACCCACCGGAATCGCGGCCACGAAAAACGCCAGGATTCGCCCATGCCCCTGCACGCGCGCCAGCAACCATGCGCACGCGACAGCCAGCATCGGCTTGACGAATTCCGATGGCTGGATGGACTGCCCGGCGAAGTGAATCCACCGCCGCCCGCCTTTGATTTCCGTGCCGATCACCAGCGTCGCCGCGGTCAAAAGCAGCGCGCCCACAACGCCCATCAGCGCCAACCGCACGATCCACTTGGGCGACAGCAGCGAGACGAAAATGATGCAGGCCACCGCCATCGAGGGGAACAGCAATTGCCGCACCACCTGCGCGACCGCGGACATGTCGCGCATGCGCGCGCTGCCGGTCGCCATCGCCATGATGCAGCCGGCGATGATCAGCGTGAACAGCGCTGCCATCGTCCAGCGATCAACGCCCCACCACCAGCGGCCCAGCAGCGATGTATCGGTACGGCTGACTTCCATCAGGTGTGCTCCATCGCGCGGACCAGGGCGCGGAAGCGGTCGCCGCGCTGGTCGAAGCCGGTGAACTGGTCCCAGGATGCCGCGGCCGGGGACAGCAGCACCACATCGCCGGCAACGGCAACGGCGGCCGCGGCGGGCAGCGCTTCCTCGAGCGTCGTCAGCAGCGTGTGCGGCACCTGGTGCGCGGCCAGTGTGGCGGCGAAGGCGGGGCCGTCGCGTCCGATCAGGAAGGCGTGCGCGATGCGATCGAACAGCGGCGCCAGCGGCTCGATGCCGCCTTCCTTGCCGGTCCCGCCGGCGATCCACACGACGCGCGCATGGGATTCCAACGCGCGCGCCGTGCTGTCGGCATTGGTTGCCTTGCTGTCGTTGATGAAACGCACGCCGCCAATCGTGCCAACCAGTTCATGGCGATGCGGCAGGCCGGGATAGCTGCGGATTGCGTCGGCCAGCACCGCGCGCGGCACGCCAAGTGCCAGCGCCATCACCGCCGCCGCCGCCGCATTCTGCGCGTTATGCGCGCCGGTCAGGTTGGGGGCCTCGCGCATGTCGAGAATGATGCCGGCATCATCGCGCAACGCGGCGCCGTCGAACCAGGCGCCGCCGGGGCAGGGATGTGCGCCAGAAATCCGCATGGTGTGCGCGGGCGGCGTGACGCTGCGCGTCCATTCATCGTCATCGCCCAGCACGGCCAGGTCATCGCCCGCCTGGCGCGCGAAGATGCGCGCCTTGGCGGCGGCATAGCCCGTCATGTCGCCATGGCGGTCCAGGTGGTCGGGCGTCAGGTTCAGCATCACCGCCACGTTGAATCGCAAGCGGTCGATTCGCTCCAGCATGTAGGAGGACATTTCGAGCACATAGGCGCCATCATCCGGCAAAATCGGCATGGACAGCGCGGCGGTGCCGAGATTGCCGCCCACCGCGACAGGGCGGCCCGCGCGGGCCAGGATGTGACCCAGCAGCGCGGTGGTGGTGGATTTACCGTTGGTGCCGGTGATGCCGGCGAAACGCGCGCCACTGCCGGCTGCGCGCACGGCGCGGAAGAGGAATTCGACGTCCACCAGAATGGGCGTGCCGGCCTGCCGCGCGGCGGTCGCGGCGGCGTGCGCGCGCGGCCTTTCGTGCGGGATTCCGGGCGAGAGCAGCAGCGCATCGAAACGGAAATCGACCGCCGGGTCCGCCACATGCAGCCCTGCGCGCGCCGCTTCATCGCGCGCCGCTTCCTTGTCATCCCAGGCGGTCACATCCGCCCCCCATTCACGCAGGCGCAGCGCCGCCGGCAGCCCGGCCTTGCCGAGCCCCACAACCGCGATGCGTTGTCCTGCGAAAGCTTGGCCGGCCGGCCGATTCACGCTTCGCTCCGCTTTGCGATCGGACGGCGTCATCGGATCTTCAACGTCGACAGCCCGACCAGCGCCAACACCATCGCGATGATCCAGAAGCGGATGACGATGGTGGGTTCCGCCCAGCCCTTTTTCTCGAAGTGATGGTGCAGCGGCGCCATCAGGAAAACGCGCCGCCCGGTGCGCTTGAACCAGAAGACCTGGATGATGACGGAGAGCGTTTCCACCACGAACAACCCGCCCACGATGGCCAGCACGATTTCGTGCTTGGTGGCGACCGCGATGGCGCCCAGCGCGCCGCCCAGGGCCAGGCTGCCAGTGTCACCCATGAACACCGCGGCGGGTGGCGCGTTGTACCACAGAAACCCAAGCGAAGCGCCGATCAGCGCGGAGCAGAACACCGCCAATTCGCCCACGCCCGGCACGCCGTGCAGTTGCAGGTAGTCGGCGAAAATGCGGTTGCCCACCAGATATGCGATCAGCCCGAAGACGGTCGCCGCGATCATCACCGGCACGATCGCCAGCCCGTCCAGGCCATCGGTCAGGTTTACCGAATTGGACGCGCCCATCATCACGAACATGGCGACGAAGGGGAACAGGATGGAGAAGGGGACCAGGAAATCCTTGAAGATCGGCACCGCCAGATTCGTCTGCAAATCATTCGGCAGCAGCGCGATGATCCACACCGCGCCGACCAGGCCGATGCCGCCCTGCACCAGCAGCTTCATGCGCGATGAGACGCCCTTGGAGTTGCGCTTCGTGACCTTCAACCAGTCATCCCAGAAACCCAGCGCGCCGTAGCCCAGAGTGACGAACAGCACCGCCCAGATGAAGCCGTTGCGCAGATCCGCCCACAGCAGCACGCCCAGCGTCAACGCCAGCAAAATCATCACGCCGCCCATGGTCGGCGTGCCCTTCTTGGTGATCAGGTGCGATTGCGGGCCGTCTTCGCGAATGGGCTGGCCGGCGGGTTGGAAACTGCGCAGCCATTCGATGATGCGCCCGCCGAAGATCAGCGCGACGAACAACGCCGTCATGCAGGCCGCACCCGCGCGGAACGTCGTGTAGCGCGCCAGATTGAACAGGATGAAATCATCCGCGAAAGGTGCTGCCAGCAACGGGATCATGCGGGGTGGTCCAGGGCTTGGATGATGATGGCCATCCGCATGCCGAGGCTGCCCTTGACCAGCACGGAATCACCCGGCCTGAGGGCAGCGCGCAGCAGCGGCGCGAGGGTTGCTGAATCCGGCGCGGCGGCGCCTTGTTTGGCGGGCGGCAGCGCCTGGAACATGCCGGTCATCAGCGGGCCGCACGCGTAGATCAGGTCTGCCGATTCGGCCACCAGCGGGGCCAGCGCGTTGTGCATGGGTGGGCCTTCATCGCCGAGTTCCAGCATGTCTCCCAGCACGGCGATGCGCCGGCCTGGCTGGGCCGCCAGTACGGCCAAAGTGGCGCGCACGGATGCGTCCGATGCGTTGTAGCTTTCGTCCAGCAACAGCGCAGTGCCGCCGGGCACCGCGATCCTGCGGCGTGCGCCGCGGCCGGCGCCCGCGCCAAAGCCTGTCAGCGCTGCGGCGGCGCGCGCAACATCCAGGCCCAGCGCATGGCAGGCGGCCAGCACTGCGCAGGCATTCACCGCGACATGGCGGCCGGGTTGCGAGAGGTGAAGCGTGACCTCTCCGCCTGGTGTTGCGATGCGCGCCGTGCCGTTTGCTGCACCGCCTGTGTAGTCCAGCAGACGGATGTCGGCGCTGGGCGCTTCACCGAAGGACAGTGCGCGCGGCGCACGCGCGCGCAGCATGTCGAGAAAATCGCTGTCGGCGGGCAGGATGGCGGTGCCGTGCGCATCCAGGCCCAGCATGATGTCGCCCTTCTCGGCGGCGATTTCCGTGCGCGAACCAAGGCGGCCCAGATGCGCTGTGCCGACCGTGGTGATGATCGCGACATGCGGGCGCGCCAGCCGTGCCAGAGGCGCGATTTCGCCCCGGTTGTTCATGCCGATTTCGATCGCCGCGAACGCGGTGTCGCGCGGCATGTTCGCCAGCGTCGCCGGCACGCCGATATGGTTGTTGAAGCTGGCGGCCGCCGCATGCGTGGTGCCAAAGGCCGACAGTGCGACGCGCAGCATTTCCTTCACCGTCGTCTTGCCCACGCTGCCCGTGACGGCGGCGATGCGCGCGGTGCTGCGCGCGCGCGCGGCGGCGCCCAAGGCGTGCAGCCCTGCCAGGGTTTCCGGCACGATCAGCATGCGCGGATCATCGCCATGTTCGGCCATCACGACGGCCGCACCAGCGGCAAACGCAGAGGGGATGAAATCATGCCCGTCGCGCGCGGCACGCAGCGCCACGAACAGGTCGCCGGTCGCGACCTGCCGGCTGTCGAACATCACGCGCTGCACGGCGACATCCGCCGCCAACCGGCCATGCGTTGCGGCGCGCAATTCGGCGCTCGTCCACAGCGCGGTCATGCCACCAATTCCCGGATGACGGCCGCGTCGTCGAAGGGCGTGGTGATGCCCTGCGCGGTCTGCCCGCTTTCATGGCCCTTGCCGGCGACCACCAGCACATCGCCTGCGCGCAATTCATCCAGCGCGGCGGCGATGGCGGCGCGGCGGTCGCCGATCTCCAGCGTATCGGGGCAGGCGGCGCGGATCGCGGCGCGGATCAGTGCCGGGTTTTCACTGCGCGGGTTGTCGTCGGTGATGATGGCGCGGTCGGCCAGGCGCGCGACCACCGCGCCCATCAGCGGCCGCTTGCCGGTATCACGATCACCGCCGGCGCCGAAGACGCAGAACAGTTTGCCGGCCGTGTGCGGGCGCAGCGCCAACAGCACGCGTTCCAGCGCGTCGGGCGTGTGCGCGAAGTCCACATAGGCGGCGGCGCCGCGGGTTTCGGCGGCCAGCTCCATGCGGCCGCGCACGCCATGCAGGCCGGGCAGTGCTGCCAGCAGCGCGGCGACGGGCATGTCGGCCAGCGCCATCGCCAGCACGACATTGTCGGCCTGGAAACGGCCGGGCAGGGGCAGCGCCGCTTCGGCGCGCGTGCCATGCACGTCCAGGGTCAGCGCCTGGCCGGCGGGTAGGGGGCGCGCGGCGATGATGCGGATGGCGGCATCGCCCTCGCCGGCGGCGATCAGCCGCAGGTTGCGGCGCACGGCGATGGCGCGCAGTGCGGCCTGCGTCTCGGCATCCAGCGTGGTGCTGTGCGCGGCAAGCGAACCTTCGGGCAGCAGCGTGTCGAATAGGCGCAGCTTGGCGGCGCGGTAGGCGTGCATGCTGCCGTGGTAGTCCAGGTGGTCGCGCGTCAGGTTGGAAAACCCGGCCGCCGCCAGCCGCACGCCATCGAGGCGGCGCTGGTCCAGGCCGTGCGATGATGCCTCCATCGCCAGATGCGTGATGCCCGCGCGCGCCAGTGATGCGAGCGTGCCGTGCAGCGTGACGGGGTCGGGCGTGGTCAGGCTGTCGCCTTGCGGAAAGCCAGGTGCCACAAGGCCCAAAGTGCCAAGGCTGGCGCCGCGCGCGCCCCAGAACTGACGCAGGAAATCCACCGTGCTGGTCTTGCCGTTGGTGCCGGTGACGGCGACCACCATCGCGGGTTGTGCGCCCGCCATGCGTGCCGCGAACAGCGCCAGCATGCGGCGCGGATCATCTGCTTCGATCAGGGGGCGCGCGGGTACATCGGCGGGCCACATCGTGCCGCGCGGCGCCAGCACCGCGACGGCGCCGGCCGCCACCGCCGCGCCGATGAAATCGCGCCCATCGGCGCGCGCACCGGGCAATGCCGCGAAGATCATGCCCGCGCGCACCGCGCGGCTATCGGCCGTGATGCCGCTAACCGCGAGCGGCGAGGCGACCAGGCCTTCCGTCAGCTCATCGAGGCGCATGGCCAATCTCCCGCGGGGTGGGAGTGTGGCTCACGAGGGACATGCGCGGACCCGGCACGGGGGCATCGGTGCGGCGGATGGTGGGGCTTGGCGCATCCGGGCTGGGTGCTGCGCTGACCGGTGCGCGTTGCGCGGGCGCCGGCGCAGCGGGTGTTGGCGCCGATGCACCTGGCTGCACGCGCGACGGCGGCGCCGGGCCGCGCCCACCCAGCGGCATGGACAGCCGCGCCTGGATGGCGCTGGCGCGCGGCTCGATCTCGGGCGTCAGACCCAGGATGGGCGCGGTGCGTTCGACGATGCGGCGATAGAGTGGTGCGGCGATCCAGCCCGCCGTCGCATGGCCCTGGGTTTCGGCGCGCGCGCGCGGTTCGTCCAGCATCACATACAGCGCGTAGCGCGGTTCATGGATGGGGAAGACGCCAACGAAAGACGTCACGCTGCGGCCCACCATGTATTGCCCGCGCTCGTTCAATTTCTGCGCCGTGCCGGTCTTGCCGCCGACGAAAAATCCGGGCGCATCGGCGCGCGAGCCGGAGCCATGCGTGACCGCCAGGCGCATGATGCGGCGCATAGTGTCGGAGGTGCGTTCGCTGATGATGCGCGTGCCTTCCGGCGGCGGTGTCGCGGGGTCATGCGCGACCAAGGTGGGGCGCACCATCACGCCGCCATTGGCGACGCCGGCGATCGCGGTCAGCACCTGCAAGGGTGTCACCGCGATGCCGTGGCCATAGCCGATGGTCATGGTGGACACATCCGACCAGTCGCGCTGGCGCGGGAACAAGGGCCGCGCCATGCCGGGCAGTTCCAGCGTCGGGCGTTCCAGCATGCCCATGCGCTGCAGGTATTCGTGGTGGCGGCGGCGACCCAACGCCATCGCCATATGCGCGGTGCCGATATTGGACGAATGGGTGACGATTTCCGGCACGGTCAACCAGCGATTCTGGCCACGGAAATCGCGGATCAAACGGCCCTGCGGCAGCTGGATGGGGCGCGATGCGTCATAGCCGGTGTTGATGTTCACGGCACCGGAATCCAGCGCCATCGCGGCGGTCAAAACCTTCAGCGTGGAGCCTGGTTCATAGACGCCGGTGGTGATGCGGTTGAACAGCGCCGCACCCGTCGCGGTGGACAGGTCGGCTGCGGAAAAATCCGGGTTAGAGACCATGCCCAGCACTTCGCCGGTGCGCATGTCCATCATCACCGCGGCACCGCCGAGCGCGCTGAAATGCGCGCGCTGCGCTTCCACCGCCTCGCGCATTTCGCGCTGGATGCGGATGTCGAGAGAGAGGCGCAAGGTCTGCCGGCTGGCGATCAGGCGTTCGTCGAAATACTGCTCCACGCCGCCGCGCGCGATGTTGTCCGCGCCCACACTGCCGATGACGTGCGCGGCTTCGCGCCCGCGCGGATATTGGCGGCGTTCTGCGGGTTCGAAGCCAAGCCCGATATGACCCAGCGCGGTGATGCGGCCCTGCTGTTCGGCGGTGATGAAGCGGTCCAGGTAGACCACCGGCATGTTGTAGTTCAGCCGCTCATGGATGAATTCGGGCGAGAGATGCGGCAGGATCGCGTGCAGCTGATGCGCGACGCGGCTTGGGTCATCGATGTGCTCGGGCTGCGCGAACAGCGCGATGCCGCGCACGGACACCGCCAGTGCTTCGCCGTTGCGGTCGGTGATTTCGGCGCGCGTGACGGCGGTGTCGGCCACGGCGGTGCGGGCCGCGATGCTCGCGCTGCGCGGCAGCATGGGCGAGAAGATCGTCGCATCCGCCAGCTTGAATCCGACGGCGGCGAACAGCACGCCGAAGCCCGCGATCGCGCACATCACCCGTCCGCGTGACAGCGCCGGGCCCAACACTGTGGGGCCGGGCATCGGGCCCATGCGCACCATCTCGGTGCCGATGGGGCGGCCATAGCCACGGCCCTGCGGCAGGGCGTCGGCATCAGGGGCCTGCGGGATGCGCGTGTCTTCGGTCATCGGGCGATCGGCACCGGTGGGGCCAGCGCGCTGCCATGGCCGCCCAGCATGCTGCCGGCGGGCTCGACCACGCGG
>JAAFHD010000076.1:7649-11733 GCA_013298245.1 Alphaproteobacteria bacterium | reverse complement strand
TTTCCTGCAGCACGCTGCCGGCCGAGACCTGGGCATCCATCATCGCCTGGTCGGTGAAGGACAGGCCGAGCTCAGGCCGTGCGCGGTGCAGCGCCAGCTGGGCGGCCAGCTTGCCCGGCCGCCAGCAATCGCCTGGGTTCAGGAAGGCGACCAGCGGCGCGCGGGCCACGCCGAGGGCCAGGTTGCGCGCCACATTGGGGCCATGGCCGGCGCCGCGGAGCGGGATGAGGCGCGGGTCTTCGGGCAGGACGGTGTCCACCCGGCTGGTGACCAGCAGGATTTCGGCCGCCTCAAAGGGTCCGATGCTGTCGATGGCCTGGCGCAGCGTGGCGGTGCCGCCGGCGGCGGGGATGATGATGCTGATTTCGGGTGCGGGGTGCATCCTGACCTCCTGGGTTGTGGAGGGGATGCAGCAAGCCCGGTGCCAGGGTTTTTCGCGTTTTGCGAGGCGTTGTGCGTCGCGTTCAGATAGTGGGCCAGGCCTGGGCCAGCCCGCCGCCATCGCGCAAAGGCGCGCAGGCCGTGGCCAGGCCGGTTGTGTCATCGGTGACGACCAGCAGGCCCGAGAGCGTGGCCGGGCCATCCGCCGGGGCCAGTTTCTCCGCCGGCAGCTTGCGCCAGAAGCGGATGGAGGCTGTGGCTTTTTGCATGCCGATCACGCTGTCGTAATCACCGCACATGCCGGCATCGGTCATATAGGCGGTGCCGCCGGGCAGGACGCGGTGGTCCGCACTGGGCACATGGGTGTGGGTGCCGATCACCAGGCTGACCAGGCCGTCGAAGCTGGTGGCCATGGACTGCTTTTCGCTGGTGGCCTCGGCGTGGAAATCGATCACGCTGGCCTGCACGGCGCGGCCCATGGGGTGCGCCTGCACAAGGGCCTGCACGGCGCGGAAGGGGTCGTCGAGCAATTCCATGAACAGCCGGCCCATGGCGTTGATGACCAGGGCCTTTCGGCCATCGGCCAGGACGGCGACGAAGTGGCCCGCACCCGGGGTGCCGGGGGGGTAGTTGGCGGGGCGGATGATGCGCGGCTCGTCGCCGATATAGGGCACCAGTTCCTTGCGGTCCCAGCTGTGGTTGCCAAGGGTGATGACGTCGGTGCCGGCCAGGAAGAAGGCGCGCGCCATCTCAGGTGCGAGGCCAAAGCCGTGGCTCGCGTTTTCGCCATTGACGATGACGAGGTCAGCGGCGAGGCGCGCGCGGATGCCGGGCAGGCGGTCGGTCAGTGCGTCGCGCCCGGCGCGGCCGACCACATCACCAAGGAACAGGATACGCAAAGGGCGGGGCCTTCTTGAATATCGGAGTGAGAGGATTCGAACCTCCGGCCCCCGCGTCCCGAACACGGTGCTCTACCAGGCTGAGCTACACTCCGGCTGGGGCGTCATACGCCGGGTGATCGGTAACGGCAAGATACGGTGCTTCTCCTGGTGCGGATTTCGGTGCAGGATCATTCCGCCGGGCATCGACTTTGGGAGAATTCCAAGCATGTCCATTAAGCGTATGTTCGCGGCCGCCGCCGCGATTGGTCTTGTCACGCTGGGCGCCGCTTGGGCGCAGGGCGACCCCGCGCAGGTGATCCGCGAGCGCCGCGAAGGGCTGCGCGCCGTGGGCCAGCATTTCGAGGCACTGGGCGCCATCGCGCAAAGCCGTGGCGACACCCGCGCCGCCGTGCCGCGAATCGAGGCCGTGCAGGCCTTCTTCGTGAATTTCCCCGCCCGATTCCCGGCCAATACCCAGACGGGCGAAACCCGCGCGCTGCCGACGATCTGGACCGATAATGCAGGCTTCGTGGCGGCGTATAACGGCCTGGGCCCGGCGCTTGCCAACCTGCGCACGGTGGCGGCGGGTGGCGATGCCACGGCCTTTGGCGAGGCACTGCGTGCGGCGGGTGCGACCTGCGGCAATTGCCACCGGCCGTATCGCGCGCGGTAGGTTCAGCGCCTGAGCAACCGGCCGGGCAGCGCCCCGGTCGGCACGCCATCCCGATAGGTCACGCGCCCGCGCTTGATGGTGGCGCGATAGCCGCGTGCGGGTTGCAGCAGCCGCTTGCCGCCGGCGGGCAGGTCATGCGCCATTCGGGGCGCCGCGATGGCCAAGGCTGATTGGTCGATGATGTTGATGTCGGCCAGCAGGCCGGCCGCCAGCCGCCCGCGGTCGGACAGGCCCATCGCATGCGCGGGGTCCGAGGTCAGGCGGCGGACCAGTTCGGGCAGCGCGAAGCCCTGGCCCGCCCAATGCGTCAGCACGAAGGTCTGGAAGGACGCGTCGGAGATGAAGGCGACATGCGCGCCGCCATCCGACAGGCCGACCAGCGCATTGGGGTGGCGCAGGCATTCGGCCGATGCGGCCAGCGTGTAGTCGGCGTAGTTGGTGAGTGGGGCGAAGATGAACTGCGCGCCGTCATCGGCCGTCAGCAGTTCCAGCGCGATGTCTTCGGGCGTGCGGGATTCGCGTGCGGCGCGGGCGGCGATGGATGTGTTCTGCGCGGGCGCGTAGTTGGGCGGGTCGCCGAAGGGGAACATGCGCGCCCAGGACAGGCGGGTGATGAGGGGGAAGGTGGAGCCGGCGATGCGGTCCTCGTGCAGCAGGCGTGCGCGGCGGGTGGGTTCGCGCATGGCGGCGGCGCGGGCGGCGGGGGGCAGGTGCGCGATGTCCTTGTAGGAGTCGCAACCGGCGAAGGGGTTCTGGCTACCGGAGAGGCCGAGCAGAATCCCGATGGGACGCGGGGGGAAGACGGGGCGGATGGATGCGCCGTCCGCGGCTGCGGCGTCGGATAGCGCCAGAAGTTCGCGCCAGGCTTCGGTGCGGTCATGCCGCGCGGTCAGGCTGAACAGGATGGGCCGGCCGGACGCGGCATGGATGCGGCGGACCATGGCGAATTCGGTGGCGGGGTCGGGGGTGTTCCAGTCGGAGACTATTTCCAAAAGGCCGCCGCCGCCATCGGTCAGGCCCTGGGCCAGGGCCGTCAGTTCGGCCTCTTGCGCGCGGAGCGTGGGCGTGGGGTCGCCGGCGAGCGTCTTGTGGCTGATGGTGCGGCTGGTGGATGCGCCGAAAGCGCCGGCGGCGGCGGCTTCGCGCGCGATGTCGCGCATGCGCGCGATCTGTTCGGGTGTTGCGTCATCGAGGCGAAGTGCGGCCTCGCCCATCACATGCACGCGCACCGCGCCGTGGGGCAGCAGGGTGGCCAGGTCCACATCGCGCGGGCGGGCTTCGAGCGCGTCCAGGTATTCGGGGAAGCTCTCCCAGGTCCAGTTCAGGCCCTCGTGCAGGATGGGGCCGGGGATGTCTTCGACGCCCTCCATCAGCGCGATCAGCGTGTCGCGGTCGGCCGCGCGGCAGGGCGCGAAACCGACGCCGCAATTGCCGACCAGCACGGTGGTGACACCATGCCAGGAGGAGGGGGCGAGGTGGCTGTCCCACACCGCTTGCCCGTCATAATGCGTGTGGACATCGACGAAGCCGGGGGTGACCAGCAGGCCGTGCGCGTTGATGGTCTCGCGCGCGGTGGCGGTGATGCGGCCGATGGCGGTGATGCGTTCGCCGTCGATGGCGATATCGACTTCGATGGGTGCGGCGCCGGTGCCGTCGATGATGGTGCCGCCGCGGATGATCAGGTCATGCATGGTCCTGCCTCCGATAGCTGGAGGGCGTAGCCCGGAGGCGTGAATCGGCGGCGCTCATGCCTTCACCAGACGGCCCGGGCGCGCGCCAGTCGCCACACCTTCGCGCCGCACCACTTCGCCCGCCACGATGGTCGCGACATAGCCATCAGCACCCTGCACCAGGCGCTTGCCGCCAGCGGGCAGGTCGTAGCGCATGGTCGGGCGGTGCAACGCCAGGCGGTCCATGTCGATGATGTTGATGTCGGCGCGGCGGCCGGCCGCCAGCACGCCGCGATCAGCCAGGCCCAACGCAGCCGCGTTGTCACCACTGATGCGCTTCACCGCGAATTCCAACGGCAGGCGCCCATGCGCGCGGTCGCGCGCCCAATGCGTCAGCATATGCGTGGGTGCTGAGGCATCGCAGATATACCCCACATGCGCGCCGCCATCGCCAAGCCCCATCAGCGTGTGCGGGTGCG